>NZ_RZPQ01000083.1:0-13104 GCF_003999135.1 Mesorhizobium sp. M7A.F.Ca.CA.004.06.1.1
CATCGAGTTCATCGTCGATGCCTCGCAGGGCCTGAAAGCCGCCCGCTTCTGGTTCATGGAGATGAACACCCGCCTGCAGGTCGAACATCCGGTCACCGAAATGGTAACCGGCACCGATCTGGTCGAGTGGCAGTTGCGGGTCGCCAGCGGCGAAAAGCTGCCGAAGACGCAAAGCGAGATCGCGCTCGTCGGCCATGCCTTCGAGGCGCGCATTTATGCCGAGGACGCGGCAAAAGGGTTCCTGCCGGCGACCGGCACGCTGCATCATCTGAAATTTCCAGACGCAGCCTCCGAAGGCGCCACAATGCGCATAGAGACCGGCGTGCGGGCGGGTGACGCCATCTCGCCCTATTACGACCCGATGATTGCCAAGCTGATCGTCCACGCCACGGACCGTCAGGGGGCTCTGGAAGCGCTTGGCGCGGCGCTATCCCGGACCGAGATCGCCGGCTCGACCGTCAACACCGCCTTTCTTGCCGCTCTCGCCGCCGATCCGGATTTTGCTGCAGGCGATGTCGACACCAGCCTGATTGGCAGACACCAAGAAACCTTGGCGACCGTCCCGCCGCCGAGCGACGAAACCATTGCTGCCGCCGCTCTTGCGGCCTCCGGTGCCGGCGCAACCCCGTCATCCGACGATCCGTGGTCGTCGCTTGTCGGCTATGCCCATTTCCACAGCGTGGCGCGACGCACATGGCTGAAGTTCGGCGAAGACGATATCGCGGCGAAGGTTTCGGTGCGGGCGGACGGACGATTCCAGGTCGCGCTGGACAAGCCCTATGGCGACACCAATTCGCATGATTTTCGCGCCACGCCACGCCTCGCCCGCTGGCCAGGCCATATTACCGTGTTCGAAGGCGCCGTTGGCTACACCTTCGCCGTGCCGGACCCGTTGGCACGGGCCGATGAGGCGGCGGCAAGCACCGGCAGCCTGCGTGCGCCGATGCCGGGATTGGTCAAGCTGGTGCGCGTGGGAAAAGGCGATACGGTGATCAAGGGCCAGCCGCTGCTGATCCTCGAGGCGATGAAGATGGAGCACACCATCGCCGCGCCGCATGACGGCGTGATCGCCGAGATCGCCACAGAGGGCGCACAGGTCACCGACGGAACGGTGCTGGTGCGGTTCGTCGAGGAGCACAACGCCGCGACCACAGCAGTGAGCTGACGGTTCGGAAGGCCACGACAGGGGAAGCAAAAAAATGGCCGGGATGAACCCGGCCATTTCTCTATGCCATCCAGTCGCAGGGTGGCGATTACTGCGCGATCGGCGCGTATTTGCCGTCATGCCACTGGTTGATGTCGTAGCTGGCATTCTTGAGGTCGCCCTTCTCGTCGAAGGTGACATCACCGACAACGGTGCTGATCGGCGTACCGTTCTTCAACGCTTCGGCAACCTTGGCCGGGTCGTCGCTGCCGGCACGCTTGATGCCTTCGGCGAAAGCCTGGATGGTGGCGTAAGAGAACAGCGTGAAACCCTCCGGCACGAAACCGCCGGCCTTGATCTTCTCGACGGCTGCCTTGGCTTCCGGCTTTGCCTGCGGATCCGACGGGAAGACGAACATGGTGCCCTCGCCGGCCGGGCCGGCAACCTGCCAGAATTCCGGCGAGGCGATGGAGTCCGGCATGATCAGCTGGAACTTCAGATTCTGTTCCGCCGACTGACGCAGGATCAGGCCGGCTTCAGGATGGTAGCCGCCGAAATAAACAACGTCGGCTTTCAAATCCTTGAGCTTGGTGACGAGAGCCGAATAGTCCTTCTCGCCAGCGTTGATGCCGTCATAATAGACCTCCTTGAGGCCGCCGGCATTCATCGTTGCCCTGACGGCGTCAGCCACGCCCTGTCCGTAGGCGCTCTTGTCATGCAGGACGACGACATTCTTGCCGGCAAACTTCTTGGCGATCCATGGGCCGATGAAGGCGCCCTGCGCGTCGTCTCGCGTATAAAGGCGCATGATCGTCGGCCAGCCGGCCTTGGCTGCCGCATCGGTCAGCACCGGGTTTGACGAGGCCGGGCTCATCATCAAGGCGCCGGCTTCGGCATAGACAGCTGATGCCGGAATGCTGGAACCCGAGCAGGCATGGCCGTCGATGAACTTGACGCCATCGGCGACGACGCGGTTGGCAACCGACACGGCCTGCTTGGGATCGCATTGGTCGTCTTCGATGCTCAGCTTGATCTGACGACCGTCGACACCGCCCGCGGCGTTGATCGCATCGGCGGCAGCCTGTGCGCCCTGCTTGAACTGATCGCCGATGGTGGCGAGCTGTCCTGTCATCGGGCCCACCACCGCAAAGGTGATGTCGTCTGCGAATGCGACCGGCGTGCTCAACATCAGGCCGAATATGGCCGCGTTCAAAATACTCAATTTTTTCATGATGGTAGAACTCCTCCACTCACGCGCGGCCGCCCCGGCCGCGCTTCTTCCAGAGAGGCCGGACAATTTCATCCTTCATTCGGCCTGTCTAGGCGCATTGGCGCCGCTCGATTGGGCCTGCAAGACGTCATCCACGCAAAAAGCCACGCCAGCCTTGTTCCGGCTGGTCGCGGCTTTTTTGCCCGTCGAGCAATCTCCAGGCGCCCCCGCGCCTAAAAATCCGCTCAGCTTCCCTGTGTCGCGCACGACTGGGCCTTGCGGCCTGCCGCGTTCTTTCCCTTGCCTTCGTGACCGTCTTGCGCGGCCTTCAATTTCGCCGGGTCTGGCCGTCTGTGCGGCCTTGATCCCGGAGCTTCCCTGTCTTCGATGGATCTGTCTGCGATTGGCAGATTTCAGTGCATGGTCATCCATTCGCGGGCTTCGCGCAGCGCCGTGGCGATCTCGACCTTCGACATGGCGGCCGACAGTTCCGAGCGCAGCTCGGCGGCGCGGGCCGAGCCCTTGATTGCGGCGATGTTGAACCATTTGTGGGCGGCAACGACATCGGTCTCGCAATCGCGGCCGGTCGCATACATCATGCCCAATTCGAAAAGGATGTCGGCCTGGGCAGTTGCTCCCATAGCGCCGAAACCTGCTTCAAGCATTTCAAAACGTGCCATTTCAATCCCCTGTTTTCCGGCCCCTGTCAGGCTCCCGAGAGCTGCCTTCTTTCGTCTTGCCGGCTGCTCTTCCGATGCTTTCGAGAATGCCGTGCAGGCTTGAATCCGTCGTTAAATGGCGTGCTTAATTTGAGGAAAACAAAGCTAAAACAAGAGGTAAACGCCGAAATTCGTTAAGGATACAAACCCAGCAATTCAGCCTGCTTGCCTCAAATTTGACGAAAGTTTTCTCGCGCGGGGGCAAGACTTCGCTAACCACGGCAGACAAAGGCGATGCGCCGATCGTTTCATTTCATCGTCGAGGAGGCGCTTTCAGGCGGCTGCAAAATCCCAAAGTCTTCCGCTACGGCACCGCTTTTGTTTTGCCGGGAGCTGGATTAGCTTACGTTTGCGTAAGCGGCAGACCGGCGAGGCGGAGCATCCGGCCGGACATCCACAGGGAGGAAGACATGTTTCGAAAACTGAGCCTGGCCCTTGCGGCCACATTGATCGTGGCGAGTGCAGCATGGGCCGATCCGATCGAAGGCAATTGGAAGACGCAGGCCGGCGAAACCGCGGCCATCGCCGGCGGCGGCTCGTTTTCCATCACGCTCAAGTCCGGGAAATATGCCGGCAAGACCATCGGCTCGCTCAAGGCGACAGGCGACAACAAATATGCCGGCAACATCACCGATCCGGCAAACGACAAGACCTATTCGGGCAAGGCGACATTGTCGGGCAGCTCTCTCAAGATGAGCGGCTGCGTGCTCGGCGGACTGATCTGCAAGAGCCAGACCTGGCACAAGCTCTGATCGAGCGCATCCTTGCGACATGATGACGGGGCCTCGACGGGCCCCGTTTTCGTTTGTCGACACATCCTGCGCCGATGATGCTCGATACCCACCGGCGGCTATCCAAACCGACGCCGGCGCCGTCGAAACCCGTCAGTCATCTTGAACGGCAGATGAACGCCGGCATCAGAGCCGGTTCAGTTGCATCAGGGCATTCTCCGGCGTGTTGAAGGAGACCGACCCAATGCTTGCTCGCCGCTTCACCATCGTCTGCCTGCTGGTGAGCCTGTTTGGAATGTTCTTCGCCATCCTCGTCGCCGAAGCGGGCCGTCCGGCCCGCGCCTGGGACGAAGCCAGTTCCAGAACCTGCCGCCTCGCCTGCCCCACCCATCTTCGCAACTGACCAAAGAAACCAAGACCTCGAAAGAAAAGCTGAACGCCATGAACCGCATCGCCGCCAACACTCTCAAGACCCTTCGGCTTCTGCCGCGGGCGGCGCTTATCCTGACGGTGCTGGCCGCTCCGGTTCTGGCCGTGCCGATGATGCGCACTGACGCCGGCTCGACGATCGACGCACCAGCCCTGAAGAAGTCCGGCGTCGGCTTTGTGCTCCTGGTCAGCCTGCAGCGCGGTTGAAGAAAAACGGCGCTTTGGCCGCCTTCGGTCGCGACACCCCTCCCAAGTGCCGATCCAAGTCTCTATATTGAGCCATGGAAAAGCGAATCTACCCACAAGCCATCGAATCTGTCGTCATGCCGGAGCCTTTTGGCCGGCAAAGCTTTGATAGCGCCGAAAAAGCAGTCAAGGCACTGCAGGCGCTTTACGACCGCAATACCAAATTCCTGCGCGACTCCTTTGCAGAGCTGGCGGCAGCAGGCGGCGACAATGGCAAGCGCTACCGGGCCTTTTATCCGGAGATCGGTGTCACCACCAACTCGTTCACCCAGATCGACTCGCGCCAGGCCTATGGCCATATGCCGACGCCTGGGCATTTTTCCACCACCATCACCCAGCCGGGCCTGTTCGAAAGCTACCTCGTCGAGCAGTTGCGCCTGATCATGCGCAATCATGGGGTTGCGGTCACGGTGTCGGAATCGACCACACCCATCCCGCTGCATTTCGCCTTCCTTGAAGGCACCCATGTCGACGGCGCGACGGCAGAGCGCATCAAGCGGCCGATCCGCGATCTGTTCGACGTGCCGGATCTCGACGGCACCGACGACCAGATCGCCAACGGCACCTTCGAAGTCGCCTTTGGCGAGCCGAGGCCTCTGGCGCCCTTCACGGCGCAGCGCATCGATTATTCGCTGCACCGGCTGTCGCACTATACGGCAACCACGCCGCAGCAGTTCCAGAACTTCGTGCTGTTCACCAATTATCAGTTCTACATCGACGAGTTCGTCGCCCGCGCCCGCAACCTGATGGCCAATGGCGGCGGCGGATACACGGAGTTCGTCGAGCCGGGCAATGTCATCACCAAGAGCGGGCAAAGCGCGCCCAGCGAAGGCGTTGCACCGCCGCGCCTGCCGCAGATGCCGGCCTATCACCTGAAGAAATCGGGACATGGCGGCATCACCATGGTCAATATCGGCGTCGGGCCCTCCAACGCCAAGACCATCACCGACCATATCGCGGTGCTGAGGCCGCATGCCTGGGTGATGCTCGGCCACTGCGCCGGCCTGCGCAACACCCAGGCGCTGGGCGACTATGTGCTGGCGCATGCCTATGTGCGCGAGGACCATGTGCTGGACGACGATCTTCCGGTCTGGGTGCCGATCCCGCCGCTGGCCGAAATCCAGGTGGCGTTGCAGGAAGCCGTCGCCGAAGTCACCGGCCTTTCCGGCTACGACCTAAAGCGCATCATGCGCACCGGCACCGTCGCCACCATCGACAATCGCAACTGGGAACTGCGCGACCAGCGTGGCCCGGTACAGCGTCTGTCGCAATCTCGCGCCATCGCACTCGACATGGAATCGGCGACCATCGCCGCCAATGGCTTCCGCTTTCGCGTTCCCTACGGCACGCTGCTGTGCGTTTCGGACAAACCGCTGCATGGCGAGTTGAAGCTGCCCGGCATGGCGACCGAATTCTACAAGCGCCAGGTGGCGCAGCACCTGACCATCGGCATCAGGGCGATGGAGAAGCTCGCGGAAATGCCGATGGAGCGGTTGCATTCGCGCAAGCTCAGAAGTTTTTCGGAAACGGCGTTCCAGTAGGCCGATGCCACGCACCGCGGCGGCATTTCTCATCTTGATTGGGCCGCATTTCTGCCGATAAGCAGGCGGCATGGAGAGAGCGAGCCTCGGGACATTGCTGATTTCGGTTGCATTCCTGGCAATGCTGGCCTGTTCGATCGCTCTGGTGGCCGGGTTTTTCGGAACGCTGCATCCCGCCTTCGATTCCTTCTCGCATTTCCGCGTCCACCTTGCCGTGCTGATGGCGCTTTGCGCGCTGCCGCTGCTGGCCACGACATTTCGCCTGCAGGCGGCCGTGGCACTGCTTTTTGCCGTGGCGGCCTTCGCCACCACTTCCGGGTCGCTGTCCTTCTCCCGCCTGTGGCCGGTTGAGGCCGCCTATGAAGCCAAGAACGAAGACCGCGCAATCTACAAGCTGCTGCAGATGAACCTGCGCTACGACAATCCGACGCCGAAGAAGGTGCTGTCGCTGATCGGCCGGACCAATCCCGACGTGATCACCCTCGACGAGGTATCGGCGATGTGGGCGACCGAGCTTGGCTATATCAGCAGCGCCTATCCATACCGGATCCTCTGTCCCTATCCCAACGGCATATTCGGCGTCGCGTTGCTCTCGCGGAGGCCCTTTGCCGCGGGCACCGAGGCGCGTTGCGAAAGGCGCGGCGCCATGGCGACAGCGACCGTCGACTTCGGCGGGATCGACGTCGATGTCGCGGCGATCCACCTCAGTTGGCCGTGGCCACGCGAGCAGTACTGGCAGATCGGCGAGTTGACGGAGCCGCTTTCCGCGCTCGGCGAGACGGCCATCATGGCGGGCGACTGCAATGCCGCGCCATGGAGTGCCGCCGTGCGGCGGGTCGCGGCGCTTGGCGGGCTGACCGTGATGCCGTCCGCCGGCCCGACCTGGATCCACATCAAGCTGCCGGACTTCCTGCGGCGCTTCGCCGGCCTGCCGATCGACCAGGTTTTCAGCAAGGGCGGCGTGACCATCCATTCCGCGACACGGCTGGAAGACACCGGCTCGGATCACCTTCCGGTCATGGTGGAGTTCTCACTCAGGCTGAACCAGCAAAAGCCGCTCGACGAACATGAAACCGCGACCGCGGCCATAAGCCAGACCGGCAAGACGCCAGGCTGAAGGATCAGGGCCTGACCAAAGCGATGACGAGATGCTGGACATGGCCGCCATCGCGATGCTCGCGCGCATCGAAAGCGAGCTGCTTGGCCTCATATGCGGCATTGGTGGCCTTGATACGTCGCTGTGCCTCGCGACGTGTTTTGTAGCAGAACCGGTCGTCGGCAATCCTGAGGCCGGAGATCGATCTTTCCGTGGCCCGCATCATCTCCCTGGCGATGCGGCCATGGGTTTCCTCATGGGCGCGGACGCCGGCGAAGAACCGCGTCCATCGCTTCCGGAGCGTCGGCGTGGTGGCCGAGGCGACACGCGGAAACGTATAAAAGAGATTGAGCGTGCCGTTGGCGCGCCGCAAGCGGCAAACGCCATTGTCCTGGCTGGTGTCAAGGTCCCAATCCACTGCGTAGCCGGTCAACGCGATGGCGTGCGTCATGAAGCCGTGCTTCGGCCCCTTGCGGTCCATAGCCTGCATCAGCGCCAGCCCCGTGTTCCCGGTGATGTCGTAGGTCCGCGTCTTGACCACCACCCTGGTGCCGGCCGAGGCCGCCGAAGCCAAACCGAACAGCGCAGCGATCGCCACAAGGCATGCCAGAACCGCCAGGCGCATTGGCCATCTCCTTATCGTCAAGGAATGGAACCATAAGCGCGCGGCAGTTTCAACAGTCCTAATGTTTCACTTGCCACGGGAGACCCGAGCCGTCGTCGGGGCTTTGCACGCTGTGGCCGGCGCGAGCCTACATGCCCTGGTAGACCGGGCCTTCTCCGCCTTGCGGCGGCACCCAGTTGATGTTCTGGTTCGGGTCCTTGATGTCGCATGTCTTGCAGTGGACGCAGTTCTGCGCGTTGATGACGAAGCGCACATCCTTGGCCGTGGGATCGGCGGCGGCATTGCCGTCCTTGTCGACCCACTCGTAAACCCCGGCCGGACAGTAACGCGTCGAGGGGCCCGCAAAGACATCGTGCTCGGACCGCTTCTGCAGTTCCATGTCGCCGACAAGCAGGTGGACCGGCTCGTTTTCCTCGTGATTGGTGTTGGACAGGAACACCGAGGACAGCCTGTCGAAGGTCAGCACGCCATCGGGCTTCGGATAGGCGATCTTCTTGTGCCGGGCGGCAGGCTCGAGCGTCGCATAGTCGGCCTTGCCATGCTTCAGCGTGCCGAAGGGCGAGACACCGAACAGCGTGTTCAGCCACATGTCGAGGCCGCCGAGGCCGACACCGACGATCGTGCCGAAGCGCGACCACAGCGGCTTGACGTTGCGCACCTTCTTCAAATCCTTGCCGATGTCGGTCGCGCGCCAGGCTTCCTCGTAGGAAGCGAGTTCGTCGTTGGCGCGCCCGGCACCGATCGCCTCTGCGACATGCTCGGCCGCCAGCATGCCGGACAGCACGGCATTGTGCGAGCCCTTGATGCGCGGCACGTTGACGAAGCCCGCCGCACATCCCATTAGCGCACCACCGGGGAAGGAGAGTTTCGGCACTGACTGCCAGCCGCCCTCGGTGATGGCGCGCGCGCCATAGCCGAGGCGCTTGGCGCCGTCGAAAGTCCCGCTGATCGCCGGATGGGTCTTGAAGCGCTGGAATTCCTCGAAGGGCGACAGCCAGGGGTTCTTGTAATTGAGGTGGAGGACGAAGCCGACCGCCACCTGATTGTCCTCGAGATGGTAGAGGAACGAGCCGCCGCCGGTCTTCAAGTCAAGCGGCCAGCCGAAGGAATGCTGGACCAGGCCCGGACGGTGGTTCTCCGGCTTGACCTGCCAGAGTTCCTTCAGGCCGATGCCGTATTTGCCCGGTTCGCGGCCATCGGAAAGCTTGTATCTGGCGATCAACTGCTTGGCGAGCGAGCCGCGAGCGCCCTCCCCGATCAGCACATATTTGCCCATCAGCGCCATGCCGGGTGCGAAACCCGGACCGTGCGTTCCGTCCTTCTCGACGCCCATGTCGCCGGTGACGACACCGGTGACGGCGCCTTGCTCATTGTAGAGCAGGCCGGCGGCGGCAAAGCCCGGATAGATCTCGACGCCGAGCGCTTCGGCCTTGGTCGCCAGCCAGCGGCAGACATTGCCGAGCGAGACGATGTAGTTGCCGTGATTGTTCATCAGCGGCGGCATCAGCATGTTGGGCAGGCGAAACGAGCCGGCAGGACCAAGGACGAGGAAATGGTCTGATGTGACCGGCGTCTTGAAGGGATGGCCGTCCTCATCGCGCCAGCCCGGCAAGAGCCGGTCGATGCCGATCGGATCGACAACGGCGCCGGAGAGGATATGGGCGCCGACCTCACCGCCCTTCTCCAGGACGACGACCGAAAGCTCGGGATTGACCTGCTTGAGGCGGATGGCTGCGGCGAGGCCGGCAGGGCCGGCGCCGACGATAACCACGTCGAATTCCATGCTTTCGCGTTCGATGTCGCTCATCAACCCCTCCGCACTGGCTTATCCCATTCGGGTATCTTGCTGGCTCCCGCGCTGCATAGCGCATCAATTGACGACAGGAAACCGGCGCATACGTGACAATGCCGTTTTGGCCAAAAAGTCGCGCATTGCGAGGCTGGAAGACTGCTTTTCGCCCGGCATTGCCTGCGAGGCGCGCGTTTTTAATTGTTCGACGGCTTGCTTATCGGCCATACTTCACGCCATGCGCATTCCTGGGCCAGCCGGCTTTTCATCGACGCGCTTTCTTTTCCCGCCCGGCCGGATCCGCCGGGCGCTCCTTTTGGCCCTTCTGATGCTGGCGCCGCATCACGCTGCCGCCGACGAAGTGAAGGTCTGGGCGGCTGGCGCCTACTCCTTCTCCGACGAGCTTGGCGGCTTCCACATCACCGGCGCCTCGGGCATCGGAACGAAGGACGATCCGTTCGTCATCACCGAAGAGCTGAATTCGTCAACGCCGGTGACGCTGACGATCCGCACGACAAAACCGATCCAGGCATTCGGCAAGGCCGACGAATTCGCCAACGGCATGATGTATATGCGCATCGAGGTGCTCAACAACAGCGGCCAGGCCTGGGTCGAATTCCAGTTCGAATTGCAGGAGATCCTGAATCGGCCGAGCGTGTTCGGCGACGGGCTTTCCTTCGACCAGCGCAACAAGACGCCGGACAATATCTTGTCGAGCAATTTCGCCGATTTCGATCGCGATTTCGAACCCTATGACCGGCTGCTGTTCAGGAATGGCAAGGTCGACCCGCTGAAAACCGCCAGGTTCGAATTCCTGATGACTGATTACACACCGCGATGGACGTTTTACCTCGTGCAGGATCCACGCATACCGACGGGATGAGGCGCGGATGCGGGGCGCGCTCTCCCCCCTCGAGGGGCGGCACGACCGGACGCGACTCCCCTTCGCCGACAGAGGAGGTTGACGCTCTACGCGCGACGACCCCCTCTGGCCTGCCGGCCATCTCCCCCTCAAGGAGGGAGATTGGCTGTCATCACCGCTTTCGCCAATCACAAACTTGCAAATCGTGCTCGCGCGGATGAATGTGCCGGCATGACTGCCGCTTCCCCAAACAACATACCTGACATCGCCGACTTGCTGGCCTTTTACGCCAGCGTGGGCGTCGACGAGGCGCTTGAAGACCAGCCCGTGAACCGATTCGCCGAGGTTGCGCCAAAGCCCATGGAGCGCGCGGCGGCGTCTTCGGGCGATATCGCCGCACCGCAGCGTTCGACGAATATGTCTCGCCCCGAACCAAGTGACAGATCAAGTGCGCCGCCGGTTGCGCGCCCAACGTCGGCCACCGTTCCCGACGAAGCGCAGGCGGCACTGGCTCGCCAATTGGCGACGACAGCAACGACGCTGGACGAGCTTCGCCAGCACATGGCGGCATTCGAGGGCTGCAATCTCAAGGCCACCGCCAAGAGCCTGGTGTTCGCCGACGGCAACCCGGACGCCGCCGTGATGCTGGTCGGCGAGGCACCCGGCCGCGACGAGGACATCGAGGGCCTGCCCTTCGTCGGCCGATCGGGTCGGCTGCTCGACCGCATGCTGGCGGCGATCGGGCTCGACCGTACTTCAGTCTATATCGCCAATGTCATTCCCTGGCGGCCGCCGGGCAATCGCACGCCGACGCCGCACGAAACCGAGATCTGCCGGCCGTTCATCGAGCGGCAGATCGAACTGGTCAATCCGAAGGTGCTGATCAACCTTGGCGGCCCGTCAGCCAAGACCTTGCTCAACACCTCGGAAGGCATATTGCGGCTGCGCGGCAACTGGCGCGCCCACACGACGGCGTCCGGCATCGCCATCCCGGCCATGCCGACGCTGCATCCGGCCTATCTCCTGCGAACCCCGTCGCACAAGAAGCTGGCGTGGCGGGATTTTCTCGAAGTCAAGGCGAAGCTGCGTGCACTTGGGTGATTGGCCAATCTCCTCCACGAGGGGGGAGATTGGCTGTCATCTCCGCTTTCGCCAATCTCCAATGTGGATAGGCGAACGCCGGCAAGAACTATGACCTCAGACGTAATTGAAATGCCCCCCTCTCCCAGTCTAACCATGCCCTCATGACAACAGCCCAAACCTCCGCCGGCAGCCTCATTCGCGAGTGGCGCACCCGCCGCCGCATGTCTCAACTCGACCTCGCCATGGAGGCCGAAATCTCGCAGCGGCATCTGAGCTTCGTCGAAAGCGGCCGCGCCGCGCCCTCACGCGACATGGTGCTGCATCTGGCCGAGCAATTGTCGATACCGCTGAGGCAGCGCAACCAGTTGCTCCTCGCCGCCGGCTTTGCGCCGAGCTTCGGCGAGCGCTCATTGACCGACACCACGATGGCGCCGGCGATGGCGGCGGTCGAGATCGTCCTCAAAGGCCACGAGCCTTTCCCGGCACTCGCTGTCGACCGCCACTGGAACCTGGTTTCGGCCAATGCCGCCATTGCCCCCTTCCTTGCCGATGTCAGCGAGGCTTCGCTGCTGACGCCGCCGGTCAACGTCCTTCGCCTCAGCCTTCATCCCGGCGGCATCGCGCCACGCATCGTCAATCTCCAGGAATGGCGGACGCATCTGCTCGAGCGCCTGAAACACCAGAATGACGCGAGCGGCGACGCGGTGCTGATCGAACTCGAGCGTGAGCTGAGGACTTATCCGTCCGGCTTGAAAGGCAGTCGGCCGGTGTCGGTAGAGCCGAACCCCATCGTGCACCCGCTCAGGCTTGCGCACGGCGACCAGGTGCTGTCGTTCATCAGCACCATCACCGTCTTCGGCACGCCGCTCGACGTGACCCTGTCGGAACTGGCGATCGAATCGTTTTTTCCAGCCGATGAGCAGACGAGGACGGTGCTGGTTCGGTTGGCGAAGGAGCGAGCCGAGCTGTCGTAATCACCCTTCAGGCAAAGATGCCTTGCGCGTGCGGGTCCGCTCCAGGCCAAGCTGGCGTTCGCGCCAGATGATGAAGATGCCGGCGGCGACGACGATCAGGCCGCCGACGAGCATATGGAGCGTGGCGACGTCGCCGAAGACGAGATAACCGACGACGACGCCGAGGATCATCGACGTATATTCGAACGGCGCCACCACCGAGGCCTCGGCATGGCGATAGGCCGCCGTCATCAGGATCTGGCCGAGACCGCCGCAGAAGCCGGCGGCAACAAGAAGAGCCGCCTGGAGCGGCGTCAGCGCCTGCCAGCCGAATGGCAGCGACAGCAGCGACATGACGCTCGCCGTCACCGAAAACCACAGCACGATGGTCGCTGTGCGCTCGCTTTGAACGAGATTGCGCACCAAGAGCATGGCGACGGCCGAGATCGCCGCGGCGACAAGAGCGGCGATGACGCCAAGCACTTCCTGATCGTCGAGCGCCTCGTCGGAACTCAGCAGCGTCAGTTCCGGCCAGGAGATGATCAGCACGCCGACCAGGCCGACCGCGACCGCACTCCAGCGATAGACACGGATGGCCTCGCCGAGGAAGATGGAGCTGAACACCACCACCAGCAGCGGCTGCGCGTAGTTCAGCGTGATCGCTTCTGGCAGCGGC
>NZ_RZPQ01000840.1:0-2442 GCF_003999135.1 Mesorhizobium sp. M7A.F.Ca.CA.004.06.1.1
CTCCAGCACTGGTCGCGCGATCCCGCCTCTGTCGACGGCTGCCGTTCCGGGCGGGCAGCACCGGCATCGTCGCGCAGCATCTTGCCGAAGCCGGCGTCATCGTTCCTGCCGTTCGCGGCCGGCTGCTCCGACGTCGCGCGCGTGGAGGCAAATCCTGGCAAGGCCGAGCCGAGGCTGGTGGTCATTTGGGGGCGGCTCCAAGCATCTGGTCGATCAGGTCGAGCTGTCGACGTGTTCTGGTCATGGCGGCGTCGGTCGGATCGGCGGGCTCTGGGCCGGCTGCGGGTGACGGTGCCGACGCCGGCATGACAGTCGCAGGGTCGGGGGATGCCGCTGCTGCCGTGTCCGGCGCATTGGCGGCTGGTCCGCTGGAGGCCGCGGTGACGGCGGGTTGCTCCGAGATGGCGCCTTCGACCGGTGGCAGGCCACTGTCATCGGCGCCTTGCGCCGTGGCGATCTCGGGCACCGGCTGCGCGGCGGCGGCAGGAACTGGGGCAGGCTTTTCCGCCGGAAGGGCGGTGGGCGGCGCGACGACCTCGCCGGCAATGGCCTGCGCGGCGTCGAGCAAAGCGCGGTCGCCCTCCGACAGCCGGCTGCGGTCGATCTTGCCGAGCTTGGCACGAACGTCCTCGATTGTCCCCGAGGTGACGGTGGAAAGGCTGGCATAGAGCAGGGCGCGTGGATCGTCCTGATTGGTGTTGCCGTCGCGGCCCTGTTCCGCCCGCGCCGAAGCGAAGGCCGACAAGTCGTTCAGGCCGTCTATCGCGGCCCGGCGGGCGATGCGCAGATAGATCACCTTCTCGCGCTCGGGATCCATCATCGAGGTGATGTCGCCCAGCTTGTCCTGGCTGATCGACATGTGCAGCGCGATGACGCCGGAGACGAAGGAGTCGGCGAACTGGCTGGCATAGGGCGAATAGAGGTAGCGCTCGACATATTGGGTGGAAGCAAGGGCGAAGCGTGCCGCGTCGCCTTGCGCGACTGCAAGGCCGACCGAACGGCGAAGTGCCGCTTCCTCGACCAGCGTGCCGGGGCTGAGCAATCTTGCCTCGTCGAGCAGACGGAGTGCGGTCGCCGGCTGATCACCGGCAAGCAGTGAGCCTTTGACCAAAGCGAGGAAGGCGCCGAGATCCGGAGGCAGCGCCATGGGATCGATCGGCCTCAAGGCTTCGATAGCCTCGCCGGGCCGGCCGTTGAGGTAATCAATCACGCCTTTGGCGATGGCAAGGCTTTGCGGATCCGTCGTAGCGCGCGACGTGGCCGCTTCGACGGTCACCGGGTTGCCGCCGCTCATGCCGTAGACAAGCAGGGCTCGAAAGTTCTTGGGATCCTTGTAGTCCTCGGCATTCGCCGCCCGCAGGCGCGCATCCGCCATCTCCAGCAGCTTGGCTTGCATCGGCAAGGCGGCATGATCGCCGGCGGCTATGCGGTCCTGGATGAGTTGCAGCGAGCGCACCAGCTGATACGGCTGCAGCGCGTCCTGGGCGAAACCGGCCGACGGGTGTCCGCCGGCCAGCAGCAACAAACCAATCAACCGGCGGGTGACGGCCGCTCGCTTCATCCGCCGGTCGCCATCAGGATCTCGATGCGACGGTTCGCGGCCGCCAATGGATCGGCTGCTATTTTCGGCTGGCGGTCGGCGAAGCCGGCGACCTCGGTGATGCGGCGTTCGTCGACGCCGCCGCGCACGAGCATGTAGTAGGCGGAATGCGCGCGCGCCGTCGACAGCCGCCAATTGTCGTAGCTGTCGCCGCGGAACGGCCGGGCATCGGTGTGGCCGTTGATGCTGATGGTGCCCTTCTGGCTGTTGACGATGCGGCCGATCTTCTCCATCGCCAGCACCAGTTCGCGTCTCGGCAATGCCGAGCCGACCTCGAACATGCCGAAGTCGAGCTGATCGGTGATCGAGATGACGATCCCCTTGTCGGTGGCTTCGACCGAGACGCCGTCGTGCAGCTTGTCGCCGGGCTTGAAGGCATCGGCCAGCTGCCGCTTGACGTCGGCAGCTGCCTTGACGGCAGCCGCGGTTGGCGCCTTTTCGCCGATGTCGGGCTTGGCGGCCTTTTGCGCCTCAGGCTCTGCCTTGGCTGCGTCGGCGACCGTGGTGCCGTCCGGTTTGGTCTCGCCGGCCATTGCCGTGGCAGGGTTCGCGGCCTGCTTGCCGGTCGCGTCCTTGGCCAGCGGCTCAAGCGGTGCGGCCGCGACAGGCGGCACGGCTTTGACTTTGAGCACTTTCGTTTCGGCGGTCTTGTCGCCGGGCTTGGCCGGATCGCCCTCGATCTTCGTGCGCTCGGCGCTGGCTTCGGCGCCGGGCGCCGCTACCTGCTGCGACCAGAAATCCGGCTCGAAGGGATCGCGGTAGGAGGCGCCACCGGAGGCGCCGGTAGCCGGGCCGGCAGCCTGCACGCCGCCGTCGCCTTTCTGGCTGACATTCTGCATGAC
>NZ_RZPQ01000841.1:0-2441 GCF_003999135.1 Mesorhizobium sp. M7A.F.Ca.CA.004.06.1.1
ATGTTAGTACTTTGAGCTTCCGGCTTGCCATTGCCAAGGGCTTCGTTTGGTCGAGGTCGCTTGACGTCCCGGCGCGCTTGGGAAACAACGTCCGCGACGCACGCGGCGGGAGCCGCTCCGAGAGGGGACGAAACGTTGAGTTTTTCGGGATTGCTGCAGCTCGGCTTTTCGACGGTCATTTTCCTGCTGGCGGCGACAGCCGCCAAGCAATGGGGCCTTGCGCCGAGCCTTGGCAAGATAGCGCTGACGCTGGCGCTCTATTCGCTGGGCAATCTGATCATGCTGCGGCTGATCCGCGAATTCGGCATGTCGGTGTCGTTCAGCCTTTCCGCCGTCATCCAGCTGGTCTCCGTGAACGTCGTGGCGCTGGTCTTCTTCGGCGAGCGCGTCAATGCGCTGCAGGCGACCGGCATCATGCTGGCGATCGCAGCGGTGGCGCTGATCACGCTCGGACCCTATCTGCAAGGTCGGCTGTAACGGGCGAATTGCCGATGAAGAACGCCGCGAACGCTTTGCTCAACCGGGTCGAATTCCCGGTGCTGCTGGCCGGCCTGGTCATCGCCGCCGGCCTGTGGGGATTCGAGGAGCTGATGGAGATTGCGCGCGCCACCACGCCGCACGCCTTCGACACCGAGATCCTGCTCGCCTTCCGCCAGGCGGGGCGCCCTGACAGCCCGATCGGCCCGCTGTGGCTGCAAGGGGCGATGCGCGACATCACAAGTCTTGGCAGCGGCAGCGTGTTGGTGCTGATCGTGACGGCGGTAATCGTCTATCTCCTGCTTATCCGCAGGCCGGCGACCGCCCTTTTCATCTTCGTGGCGGTGGCCGGCGGTCAGGTGCTGTCGAGCCTGCTGAAAGCCGGCATCGACCGGCCGCGCCCCGAACTCGTCTCGCATCTCGTCAACGAAACGACGCTGTCTTTTCCGAGCGGCCACGCCATGCTGTCGGCCGTGACCTATCTGACGCTCGGCGCGCTGGCGGCACGCTTCCTGCCCGGTCGAACGACGAAGATCTATGTGCTGTCGCTGGCGGTGCTGACGACGCTGCTGGTCGGCATCAGCCGCATCTATCTTGGCGTCCACTGGCCATCGGATGTGCTTGCCGGCTGGTGCGCCGGCTTCGTCTGGGCGATGCTGTGCTGGCTCGCTGCCCGGGCGTGGCAGCGATGGCGCGGGCAGCGCCTGAACGGCGACAGCGAGACTGGAGACTAGATCAGCCGGTCGATCAGCCCGTGCCCGCAGCCCACCGACAGCAAGGCCGCCCAGGTCATGAAGGTCTTGAAGAATTCAACCGCGTTACCCCCTGCCTAGATGGACACCCTAGGCACAATCCCGGGAAGTATCTGAATGATCGGTCAGCCGCCCCTTTACGCCTCAGACGTTCATCCTAATGCTTGAAACATCACAATGATAGTATTATACCTTATTCCTGCAGACTCAGACGGGGATTCCGGCCGATGATCACTGCCGCGCAGATGCGCGCCGCAAGGGCGCTGGCCGGCATCGATCAGAAGACGCTCGCCGAGCGCGCCGGCGTTTCGCTTCCAACCATCCAGCGCATGGAGGCGAGCGATGGCGTGGTCAGGGGCGTGGTCGACACGCTGATGAAGGTCATCCAGGCTCTCGACGAGGCCGGGGTGGAGCTGATCGGCGAGAACCAGACCAGCGAGCGCGGCGGCCGGGGCGTGCGCCTCAAGGCTGCCGTGCCGCGGGATCCCAAGGCTGAGCCGGCATAAAGTCGCGACGGCGACCGCCGACAGCCCTGCCGACGATCCCGCCGCCTTTCAGGGTGCGAAAGGCAGTCCATGGATCAGACGCAGCGGGCAGTGCATCAACCGGCCCACAGGTCGGCCCATAGGCCGGTAAAACCGACATTTTCCGAATTGTTCACGCCGAAGCTGGTGACGGTCTGGCGCGAGGGCTACACGTTCGCCGACTTCAAGGCGGACGCCATTGCCGGGCTGACGGTCGCCATCGTCGCGCTGCCCTTGTCGATGGCGATCGCCATCGCCTCGGGCGTGACGCCCGAGCGCGGCCTCTACACCTCGATCGTCGGCGGCTTCATCATTTCGGCGCTCGGCGGCAGCCGCTTCCAGATCGGTGGTCCGGCCGGCGCCTTCATCGTGCTGGTGGCCGCGACGGTTGCCCGGGTCGGCATCGATGGACTGCTGTTGGCAACGATGATGGCAGGGGTCTTCCTGCTCGCCATGGGCTATCTCCGCCTCGGCACCTACATCAAGTTCATTCCCTATCCGGTGACGGTCGGCTTCACCGCCGGCATCGCCGTCATCATCTTTTCAGGACAGATCGTCGAACTGTTCGGGTTGAAGCTTGCCGGCAGGGAGCCGGGCCCGCTGGTGCCGAAGTTGATCGCGGTCGGTGAGGCGGCCGGCACCATCAATCTTGCGGCGACCTTCGTGGCGGTGGTGACCATCTTCCCCA
>NZ_RZPQ01000842.1:0-2426 GCF_003999135.1 Mesorhizobium sp. M7A.F.Ca.CA.004.06.1.1
CGCTACGATTTCGCCGCCGCCGCGAAGCGATCGATCACCTCAGTCAGGGGGACGTGGCCAAGGCAGGCGCCAGAACCGGCGGGCTGTTCGCCATCCTCAACAGCCAGCGCATAACGCACGGCCGGATCGGATTCGATGCGAAGGCGCAATCCGGCCAGCTTGGGATAGGCAGCGCCGTCGATCGCCTGGTGAAACTCCGCCCAGCGCGCCACGCCGATCAGCGTGGTATCGGCCAGCGTCAGCCGGTCGCCGACCAGGAAATCCGTGTCGGCGATCATCGCCTCGAGCCGATCATGACGTTCCGCAACGGCCTTGCGGCCGAACTCCCGCAAGGTCGCCTTCAGCGCCGGTTCATCCGCCGCCATTTCCAATGCCACCCAGAGCGGGCTGAAGGCGGCGGTGAACCCGGTGTTCACGAAGGCCATCAGCTGGTGCATGCGGTCGGCTTGCGGCGTGCGCGGTTCGAAGCTGATGCGGCGCTGTGTGTCGCGGGCTTCGAGCCACGAGGCGATGGCCATTGTCTCGGTGAGCACCCGGCCTTCGTCGGTGATCAGCACCGGCGTTTCCTGACGGTCGTTGATGCTGGCATAGGCATCGTTTTTCATCTCGGTGAGCATGTCGACGCGGCACAGGCGATAGGGTTGCCCGACGCGTTCAAAGGCAGCGACAAGCCCCATCGAGCTTCCCGCCGGGAAGCCGTAAAGGAGGATAGGTTCCATTTGTTTTCTTCCGTGATTGAGAGGATCACGCCGCGCAGCGAAACTTGACCCTAAACGCTTGTCGTCCCATGTAAATTACGCACAATTCTGTAACCAGGATCCGCCCATGAAAGACGTCGTCTCACGCTGCCCGATCGAAGAGACCATGCGCGTGCTCAGCGGTCGCTGGCCCACACTGCTGCTCTATTATCTGAAGGACGGGACCAAGCGGTTCAGCGACCTGAGACGTGACAACCCGACCGTGTCACATCGCATCCTGACCCTGGAACTGCGCAAGCTGGAGGACGCCGGTATCGTGCGGCGAACGGTGCGTCCGGGTTATCCGTTGCGGGTCGACTATGACCTCACGGCGCCTGGCCGCAAACTTGTACCGCTCATCGACGCGCTGGGCGCCTGGTGGGTGCATACGGAAGACGATCGCCAGACTTCATCGACACTGGAGACTTACGCCGGCATGGCGGCAGGTTAATTCTGATCGATTGAGGCAGGATGATCGCCGGCCAGTCGTCCAAACATCCTGAAGTCGTGGTAGGCGCCCTTGAACCGGGCTTTCTGCCGTAGCGTCCCCTCGTAGCGGAAGCCGGCTTTCTCCAGCACACGGTCCGATCCGGTATTGCCCGGCAGCGTCCACGCCTCGATGCGATTGAGCAGGAAAAACCGATGGCCGCAAAGAGCGACGGCAGCAGCCGCTTCGGTCATCAGACCTCTGCCCCAGAAGTCCGGATGCAACTCGTAGCCGATCTCGCCGCACTTCGATTTAGGGACGAACCAATTGTAGCGAATCGCACCGGCCATGGTCTTCGAAGCGCGATCCTCGATGATCCAGGCGCAGCCTTTGCCAGTAGGAAAGACCTTGCACATCCATCTCATTGCCCGATCCGCCACCGCCTTGGACGGCGCATCCCGCCAGTTCGAGAACCGGGTGACCTCGGGGATCGACAGGATATTCCGGAAGGCATCGGCATCTTCGAGGGCCGGAGCGCGCAGCAGCAGACGGGCTGTAGAGAGCGTCGGGAAGGTGCGGGCAGTTTTTGGCATCGGATTCTCACCTCACTCGGGACACCTGGACTATTGCCCGAAAGGGGGCGCTTCAACACTTCAACATTACGCGATGCATTTTTTTGCGAAAAACCAAACGTATGGGTTCTCGCGCAATTTTCACCGCTTGCCCGTCAAAAGCCATGATCGCGACTATTCAGACAGGAATGGCCATTGATCATTCCCATTCCATCGAACCGCGCCCGATGCCGAGCAGGCGCATGGTGCTGACCGGCCTCGCAGCCTTGGCGGGCCTCGCCGCCTGCAGCACCGTTTCACTGCCGTCAGGCGAAGGCGCCGGGGTCTCCTCCTCCGCCACGAGCACGCTGGCCAGCATCCGCGTCTCGGCCGGGCTTGCGCCGCTGGTCCCCGACCGGCAGCTCGAACAGGCCGCCCTGCAGCAGGCTGGCTACATGGCGCAGCGCCGCCGCATGAGCCACACCACCGGCTGGGGCAAGGATTTCGCCTCGCGCGTCAGGGACAGTCGAATTTCCGGTGCCGCGGCGGAGAACATCGCCGAGGGTCGTTTCGACCTCGAGAAACTGTTCGACATCTGGGTGCATTCACCAGGCCATCGCCGCAACATGCTCGACCCGCGCTTCACCCGCTTCGGCCTTGCCTATGTGCGCGATGGCAGCGACAGCAAGCTCCGTTACTGGAGCCTGGTGC
>NZ_RZPQ01000843.1:0-2420 GCF_003999135.1 Mesorhizobium sp. M7A.F.Ca.CA.004.06.1.1
GTGGTAACGCCTGCGAAGGCAATCGATTTTCTGTTCAATGCCCAGGCCAATCTGGACCGGGCTCCCGTCGAATCCATCATGGCCATCATCGACAGCTACGGCGTGCGCGACAAAATCGCAGCAGCATTTGGCCAGACCGTCCAGCAGGGCGAAAGCGAATTGCGGCAAGAGATTGCCGGGTTGAAAACGTTGCTCGCAACGGTCGGAAACCCCGCAAGTATCGACGACCGCATAAACCAGAAGCTTCAGGAACGCGCCGACCAGACATCGGCCGAAACTGAGTTGACCCGCTTGTCAGCCGACAAGCCGCTCTACTCGGAAATCCCTGAAGTCGACATGGTTGAAGCAATCCACAAGGCGCGAAGGAAGCTTGGCGATGCCGCCTCGAAAGAGGCCGTGTTCGGTCTGGCTTACGACATGGCCGTGAACGCCGATCCCGATCTTCGGGCCAAAGCAGCCGCTGGAAAGCCAGCCGCTTCGAATGGCGCCGCCAAGGTCGAAGGCGCTCGTCGAGCCGCCGCCGTCAACATCCCATCAACCGCATCAGGCAAGGGTCGGGCTCTCACCGAAGAGGAAGAGTTGGCCGCTGTCTATGATCGCAATCAAAAGGGTTAAACACCATGGCTGGTCCGTCGACCACCTTCACTGAAATGGTGTCCACCACGCTTCGCAACAGCGCGAACGAGGTGGCGGACAACGTTTCGAAGAACAACGCCTTCCTCAACCGGCTGAAGAAGAAGAACAAGATCCGCAACCTCGATGGCGGCACCGAAATTCAGGTGCAGCTCGAATACGCGGAAAACAACACCTATCAACGCTATGCCGGCCTCGACACGCTGAACACCAACGGCTCGGATGTCGTCACGTCCGCGAAATTCGACTGGGCGCAGGTCGCGCTGCATGTCGTTTCCAGCGGCAAGGAGCTTCGCCAGAACAGCGGCAAGTTCGCGATGATCAACCTCGTCAAGACCAAGAAGGGCAACGCGCTGAAGACCGCCGCGAATAACTTCTCGGTCGATCTGTACTCGGATGGTTCGCTGTCCAACCAGATCGGCGGCCTGGCCAACATTCTCCAGACCAATGGTCAGGGCACGGTCGGCGGCATCGATTCCGCAACCTGGACGTTCTGGCGCAACAAGTTTCTGGAGGCCACCGGCACCAACCTTGCCGCCTCGCCTTCGGCAGCAAACGCCGCATCGTTCAAGGCCGACATGAACAAACTCTGGCTTGCTCTGACGCGCGGCGCCGACAAGCCGGACATCATCACCTTCAGCCATGACTTCTATTCGCTGTACGAACTCGGCGAGCAGCAGCTTCAGCGGTACATGGACGCCGACATGGCCCAGTCGGGCTTCATCGGCCTGAAGTACAAGACCGCAGACGTGATTTTCGACGACAACACGAATTTCACGACCACGGCAGAGAAGGGCTATTTCCTCAACACGGATTACGTCTACGTCGACCAGCACAAGGAAGCTCAGTGGACGCAGGACGACGAGAAGAAGCCCGTCAACCAGGACGCCGTTGTCATCCCGTTCTACTGGATGGGCAACCTCGTCACCTCGAACCGGTCGCTTCAGGGCGTCCTCTTCGACGCGGCATAAGGAGCGGAAACCATGACCTCTTTTGTTGGCGCCAACATCACCAAGACCTACACCGCGGCTGATCTCACGGGCGCGGAAAGCGGCAAGGCTCCCCGCCTTGGCGACACCTACGAATCCTATGACGGCAAGGTCTATCGGTTCGTGAAATACAACCAAGGTGCCGGCGCTATCGCCGCCGTCGCCAACAACGTGGTTGGCTTCTACGCGCCGGCCGGCGTCTCTGCCGGTCAGACGAACGAAGTCACCTCTGACGTGTCCGACACCGCCGCAAACGGTGCCGGCGTTCTCGCTGCTGCCCCCGGCAATGGCGAATATGCCTGGATACAGGTCAAGGGCGTGGCAACGCTTACGACCGCGCTGGTCTCCGGTGCGGACGGCAACGGCCTTGTTTTGTCGGCCACCACGGATGGCACCCTGAAGGTTGCCGCCGCCGTGACTGATACGGTCTGCGCCTACGCAATCGACGCTTCGGCGAAGATTGTCATGTGCGCCTTCCCGTACTGATCCGGCTTCCGGGCGGGGCTTCGGCTCCGCCCGTCCCCCTTTCAACCGCAGGAGTACGGAATGCCAAAAGTGAAAGCAAAGGCCGCGTCAGCCGATACCGGCGCGGTAACGAACATCAGGAAGCTTTGGAACGGTGGCGAGCGCCTTCGCGCAGCCGAAGCCTTCAAGGCAGCAGAATTCGACGAGGACCAGGCAGACGCCATCTTGGCGGAGCTTCCCGACCTCCGCGACCTCATCAGCGAATAAGGGCGCTTCGGCGCCCGCTACGTTTCAGGAGCAATGCACATGTCCGAAAACCAAGCCCCGATGATC
>NZ_RZPQ01000844.1:0-2409 GCF_003999135.1 Mesorhizobium sp. M7A.F.Ca.CA.004.06.1.1
CGGCCTCCTCTTCGGCGCCAGCACGGGGGCTGCGGCACTGCTCGGCATGGCCGGCTATTTCGCCGGGGTGGTGCAGGCGCCGATGACGGCTTTCGTCATCATCCTGGAGATGACCGGCAATCACGACAATGTCATCGCGCTGATGCTGGCCTCGATGCTGGGCTACGGTACGGCGCGGATGATCTCGCACGAGCCGCTCTACCACGCGCTGTCGCGTGTTTTCATCGCCGAGGCGATCCGGCGGCGGCGGGCGGAGGCCGGGCCGGGATCGGCGCAAGGCTGAAAGCAAAAAGGCCGGGCTTCGCGGCCCGGCCTTTCATTCAAAGCGAAGTGCGTGCCTGCACTCCTTGCCTATTTGCACTTGGCAATCGACGTCAGCGCCGCCGAAATACCTTTCAGCGAGAAGACATAGGAGGTGGGATTGCCGCGGCCGGACTTCGCCGTCACCTTCATGTCGGTGCCGGTCTTCATGGCGGCGATCAGCACCGGCTCCTCGGCGGCATTCTCGACCCAGGCCGATTTTCCGCGGGTGAACATCGAAAACGTCTTCTTGTCGATGGTCACGGTGGCCTTGGAGCCGTCCTGGAAGTTGTAGCCGGCAATGAATTGCGGCTCGTAGGACACTTGCTGGCCGGGCCGCTGGCTGACGAAGAAGAACATGTCGCCATGATCGAGCGTAGGCGGCTGCTTGTCGGTCGGCACGGTCAGGACATAGCAGACCTTGCCGCCCGATGCCTGGTAACTGTAGGTGCCCCAGGCATTGTGCTGGCCGATCTTGGTCGCCGACTGCGCCAGCGCCGGCGCTGCCACGGCCACCAGGACCAGGCTCGAAACTAGTGCAATTAATCCGCGCATCGCTTTTCCCGTATTCCAAATGGTGCGGAGGCAGGCCGGCTTGGCGTCCTGCCCGTCGCTTCATTTTGATTTAATCTGGGTTACCAAACGGTGAATTTCCGAAGAGAAAAGGACCCTCACCCCGAGGAAACCGCCGCCATTGCCGCGCCGCCGCCTTGCGAGCGGCTGGCGCGACATCCCTTTGGCGACTTGGAGGCCACGAAAGCGGCAAGAGTTTGACTTTTTACGCTGCCGCAGAAAGCCGGCTTCAACGGCGTTCCGTGCGTGAGTTCAGCCCTTGTCGGCCATGGCGTCCCTGGCGGCTTGCCGGTGCGCAGTGGTGATGTGGGCGCTGACGGCGGTGATCGCGGCGGTGAGCACGGCGATGTCGTCGGTGAAGCCAAGCCCGAAGACGAAGTCGGGGATGACATCCACCGGCAGCACGAAATAACCGAGCGCCGCGAGCAGAATGCCTTTGGCGCGCAGCGGGGTGTTCTTGTCCATGGCGCAGTAGTAGGCGGCCACGACCTCTTCCATGTAGGGGATCTGCAGCGCGGCCTTCTTGGCTGTGCGCCAGAATTTCTCGCGCACTTCGCTCTCGTTTGCCAGCTTGCCGCCAAAGCCGAAGAAATCAAAACCGGATTGTTGCGCCATCAGTGTCTCCTTGCGAGCGCCCATGCGCATCCGGCGCATGCCCGCGGGGGAAAATGTGGTGAAACCCGACCCCCGCTACAAGATGCTGGTGCCGATTTGGGCCTGCCGAGGCGATACCAGGCCTCAGGCGCCGGCAAAGCGGTTCATTTTCTTGGCCAGATCGATATCGAGCGTGGTGACGCCGCCGGCGTCGTGAGTGTTCAGCGTCACATCGACGGTCTTGTAGACATTCGACCAGTCGGGATGATGGTCCATCGTCTCGGCGGCAAGCGCGACGCGGGTCATGAAGGCGAAAGCCTCGGAGAAATTCGCGAAGGTGAATGTGCGCTTGATGGAAGCGCCGTCTTCCGCCAGCGCCCAGCCGTCAAGACCGGTCAATGCGGCTTCAGCGGCTTGCCTGCCCAGTTTCTCTCTCGCCATGTCCATATCCTGTGCTATTCGAAAACGACCCTTACCATAGCGACGGATCGATGAGCGCGAAGCCCATAAACTCCATTCTCTTCGTCTGCCTCGGCAATATCTGCCGGTCGCCGTTGGCGGAAGGTGTCTTCCGCGCGGTTTGGGCCGAGCGCGGGTCGGCCCGGGATATCCTGCTCGATTCAGCGGGAACCAGTGACTGGGAGGCCGGCTCTGCCCCCGATCGACGCGCGATCGCGATCGCGGTGCGGCACGGCGTCGACATTTCCGGGCAAAGGGCGCGCAAGGTCACGCCGCAGGACCTCCACCGTTTCGACCTGATCCTCGGCATGGACCGGTCGAATGTCGCCGACCTGAAGGCGCTGGCGCCGGCGGCCGTGCAGGACCGCATCCATCTGTTCCTGGAGTTCGCGCAGGGAAAGGCACGCGACGTGCCGGATCCTTATCATGACGAGGCAGAAGCCTTCGCTTCCGCCTATCGCATGATCCGCGAGGCGTCGGAGG
>NZ_RZPQ01000845.1:0-2408 GCF_003999135.1 Mesorhizobium sp. M7A.F.Ca.CA.004.06.1.1
GCACACCACCGAGCCGCCGCCGCGCTATTCCGAAGCCTCGCTGATCAAGAAGCTGGAAGAACTCGGCATCGGCCGGCCCTCCACGTACACGGCGATCCTGAAGACGCTCGAGGACCGTGACTACGTCACCATCGACAAGCGCCGGCTGGTGCCGCAGGCCAAGGGCCGGCTGCTGTCGGCCTTTCTTGAAAGCTTCTTCAAGCGTTATGTCGAATACGACTTCACCGCGTCCCTCGAGGAAAAGCTCGACGAGATTTCCGACGGCAAGCTCGCCTGGAAGGACGTGCTGCGCGATTTCTGGAAGGATTTTTCCGGCGCCGTCGCCGACATCAAGGAACTGCGCGTCACCGACGTGCTCGACGCGCTCAATGAGGAACTGGCGCCGCTGGTGTTCCCGACGCGGGAGGACGGCTCCAATCCGCGCATCTGCCCGAAATGCGGCACCGGCAATCTGTCGCTGAAGCTCGGCAAGTTCGGCGCCTTTGTCGGCTGCTCGAACTATCCGGAATGCTCCTTCACCCGCCAGCTCGGCGATGCCGCCAATCCCAATGGCGAAAATGGCGGCGGCGAGGACGGCACCAAGGTCATCGGCAAGGACCCCTACACGTCAGAGGAAATCACGCTGCGCAGCGGTCGCTTCGGCCCCTATCTGCAGCGTGGCGACGGCAAGGAGGCCAAGCGTTCCAGCCTGCCCAAGGGCTGGACGGCCGAGTCGATCGACCACGAAAAGGCGCTGGCGCTGCTGTCGCTGCCGCGCGATGTCGGCCAGCATCCGGAAACCGCCAAGATGATCTCAGCCGGGCTCGGCCGCTACGGCCCGTTCGTGCTGCATGACGGCACCTATGCCAATCTCGAAAGCATCGAGGACGTGTTCTCGATCGGCCTCAACCGCGCCGTATCGGTGATCGCCGAGAAGCAGCTGAAGGGCAAGGGCGGCCGCAATGGCGGTACTGCCGCAGCGCTGAAGGAGCTTGGCGACCATCCCGATGGCGGCGGCAAGATCGTCGTGCGCGACGGCAAATACGGGCCTTACGTGAATTTCGGCAAGGTCAATGCTACGCTGCCCAAGGGCAAGGATCCGCAGTCGGTGACGATCGAGGATGCGCTGGCATTGATTGCCGAGAAAGAGGCCAAGGGCGGCGGCGGCAAGAAGCCGTTCCGAAAGGCAGCCGCGGCCAAGGCCCCGGCGACCAAGAAAGTGGCAGCCAAGAAGCCGGCTGCGAAGAAGCCGGCCGCGAAGAAAAAAGGATAGGACAGCGTGGCGCGCAAGATCACCGGCAGAACCCACGGCGATCCGCGCACCGCCGACACCAGAGCCAAGGTCAAGGACGACTACCGGCCCTCGCGTGACGAAATCCTGCGCTACATCGCCGAAAATCCCGATCGCGCCGGCAAACGCGACATCGCCAAGGCGTTCGCACTGCGCGGCGACGACCGCATCTGGCTGAAGGATATTTTGCGCGACTTGCAGGACGAAGGCGTCCTCACCAAGGAGCGCAAGGGGCTGGCTCGCGTCGGTGCCCTGCCCCATGTCACGGTCCTCGATATTTTCGACCGCGATGCCGATGGCGTGCTCTTGGCCCGTCCTACCGAACACACGGCCAATGGGCCGCCGCCCATCGTCTCCATCCGCCTGTCGCGCAGTGGCAGTGGACCGGCGCCCGGCATTGGCGACCGCGTGCTGGCCAAGACCTTTCCGGCCGACGACACGAACGTCGCCCTGGGCGGCCCCGCCTACACCGGGCGGGTGGTGAAGATTTTCGAAAAACGTACCGATGCCGTGCTCGGTGTCTTTCGCATCTTGCAGGACGGCACCTTCCGCATCGAGCCGGTGGAACGGCGCCAGCCCGAACTGATCGTCGACAAGGAATTCCAGAACGGCGCCAAGAACGGTGACCTGGTGGAGGTCGAGCCGGCGCGGGCTTCCCGCTATGGGCTGCCGAGGGCCAAGGTGCTCAACGTGCTGGGCTCTCTGACCAGCGAAAAGGCGGTCTCGATGATCGCCATCCACGCGCACGACATTCCGCATATCTTCCCGGCCGACGTCATCGCAGAATCCGAAGCGGTCAAGCCGGCGACGCTGGATCACCGCGAGGATTGGCGCGACCTGCCGCTGATCACCATCGATCCGGCCGACGCCAAGGACCATGACGACGCCGTCTTCGCCACGCCGGATCTCGACGAGAAGAACCCCGGCGGCGTGGTTGCCACTGTCGCAATCGCCGACGTCGCCGCCTATGTGCGCTACGGCACGGCGCTCGACCGCGAAGCATTGAAGCGCGGCAATTCGGTCTATTTCCCGGATCGCGTCGTGCCGATGCTGCCCGAGCGCATCTCCAACGATCTCTGCTCGCTGCGGGAGGGCCAGGACCGTCCGGCGCTCGCCGTGCGCATGGTTTTTTCAGCCG
>NZ_RZPQ01000846.1:0-2400 GCF_003999135.1 Mesorhizobium sp. M7A.F.Ca.CA.004.06.1.1
CCGCCACTGCCGCGTCGCGGCAATAGGCATCGGCGCCGACGGCCTTGCCGAATTCCTCGTTCAGCGGCGCGCCGCTGAACGAGGAATTCGGCAAGGCCGTCGGCGCCGACCAGCACGACATAATCGTCGCGGATGCCCTTTTCCTTCATCGTGTCGATGACGACCTTCATATAGGGCATGGTCGTGGTCAGCAGTGCCGACATGCCGATGATGTCGGGCTGGTGCTGTTCGATCGCATCGAGATATTTCTCGACCGCATTGTTGATGCCGAGATCGATGACGTCGAAACCAGCACCTTCCATCATCATGCCGACGAGGTTCTTGCCGATGTCGTGGATGTCGCCCTTGACGGTGCCGATGACCATCTTGCCCTGCTTCGGCGCGCCGGTGGCGGCGAGCAGCGGACGCAGGATGAACATGCCGGCCTTCATCGCATTGGCCGACAGCAGCACTTCGGGAACGAACAGGATGCCGTCGCGAAAATCCTCGCCGACGATGCGCATGCCTTCGACCAGCGCTTCCGTCAGCACCTTGTAGGGCACCCAGCCGCGCTCGAGCAGGATGTTGGTGCCTTCCTCGATCTCTTCCTTCAGCCCGTCATAGAGATCGTCGTGCATCTGCTGCACCAACTCGTCGTCGGAAAGTTCGGAAAGGATGATCTCGTCGTCGGACATTTGTATCGAGCTCCTGCCGGCATCGCGACCATGTCGCAAGGCACACATCTTCGCGTTCATACCTAACCCGCTGAGGGCATGTATCCATAGCTGATTTGCGACTTCCCGCAAAAGGAAAGCGACCGTAACTCTCTTGGAATTCTTGTCGATTTTGCGACAGGCGTTGGCGCTGGCGGGCCGTTTCGAATAGGGTGCATGGCTACGATCTGGCAAGAAGCGGCGAGGCAGCCGCTATGGATTCCAGACAAGAACAGTTTCAGGGAAGAACCACCATGAGCGAACACGCGGCAGTCGATCAGGAAGCGTCAAACGCGCGACGTGGGCGTGGCGCCAGTGGCGGGGCAGCAGCCCGGCGGGCAGCACGTTCAGGCGGTGGCCCGGGCACGCAGCTCACCTACATCAAGCGCAAGATCAACGTTTATGAGGTGCTGGACGAGGAAGGCCTGGCGCTGATCGAGAAGAACACCGATACGGTGCTCGAGGAGATCGGCATCATCTTCCGCGACGACGCGGAGGCGTTGCAACTGTGGAAAGAGGCCGGCGCCGACGTCAAGGGCGAGCGCGTGCACTTTCCGAAGGGGCTGTGCCGTTCGCTGCTCAAGACCGCGCCGTCCGTCTACACCCAGCACGCCCGCAATTCCGAGCGTTCGGTGCAGATCGGCGGCAATGCCACCGTTTTCGCGCCGGTCTACGGTCCGCCCTTCGTGCGTGACCTCGATGGCGTCAGGCGTTACGCGACGATCGAGGATTTCCAGAATTTCGTGAAGCTCGCCTATATGGCGCCGTCGATCCACCATTCGGGCGGCACGGTGTGCGAGCCGGTCGATGTGCCGGTCAACAAGCGCCACCTCGACATGATCTACAGCCACATCAAATATTCCGACAAGCCGTTCATGGGCTCGGTGACCGCGCCGGAACGCGCCGAAGACACCGTCGCCATGGCCAAGATCGTGTTCGGCGACGATTTCGTCGAGAACAACACGGTGCTGACCAGTCTGATCAACGCCAACTCGCCGATGGTGTTCGACGAGACCATGCTCGGCGCTTTGAAAGTCTATGCGCGCCACAACCAGGCTTGCATCGTCACGCCGTTCATCCTTGCCGGCGCGATGAGCCCGGTGACGGTGGCCGGCACGCTGACGCAGGTCCTGGCCGAAGTGCTGGCCGGCGCCTCGTTCACGCAGCTGATCCGGCCGGGCGCGCCGGTGCTGTTCGGCACCTTCGCTTCGTCGATCTCGATGCAGTCGGGCGCGCCGACCTTCGGCACGCCGGAGCCGTCGCTGGTGTCTTATGGCGCCGCACAGCTGGCGCGCCGTCTCGGCCTGCCGTTCCGTACCGGCGGTTCGCTCTGCGCGTCGAAGGTTCCGGATGCTCAGGCGGCCTATGAAAGCGCCAACACGCTGAACTCGACCATCCTGGCCGGCACTAATTTCGTGCTGCATTCGGCTGGCTGGCTCGAGGGCGGGCTGGCGTCCTGCTATGAAAAATTCATGATGGACATCGACCAGCTCGGCATGACGCAGAAGTTTTCCGAGGGTGTCGACCTGTCGGAAAACGGCCAGGCGATGGACGCCATCCGCCAGGTCGGCCCCGGCAGCCACTATCTCGGCTGCGACCACACCCAGGCCAATTTCCAGACCGCCTTCTACCGCTCCAACATCGCCGACAACAATTCCTACGAGCAGTGGCTGGCCGAAGGCGAGAAGACAGCGCCGCAGCGCGCCAA
>NZ_RZPQ01000847.1:0-2391 GCF_003999135.1 Mesorhizobium sp. M7A.F.Ca.CA.004.06.1.1
GTGCTGTTCATCGGCGGCGCCGGCGGCTCGCTGCGGGCCGGCGTCACCGAAAACCCGGTCAATCTCACCCGCTCGGTTCAGGGCCTGACCACCTATGTCACGGTCGGCGGCGCGCCGGTCTATGTCTGGCCGGGCGGCGGCATCACGCTGATGGTCGATGTCACCAGAGTGCCTGAGGGTGCCTTCGGCTATGTGCCGACGCCGGCGCTGGTGGCGCCTATCGAGTTCACGCTGCGCCGCGACGACTATGTCAGGCTCGGCGGGTACGAGGCCGAGATCCGCAGCGTCGAGGATATTGTCGCAAAAGGCGGTGAGTACCTCAATCCGCGCCGCGGCACAGGCGCCGAAGCCACCAATCCATGGCCGCCACTCGCGCAGCTACGCCGTGCCGGCTCGAACGGGGCCGGGTGATGCAAGGCCCGCAAGCCAACTGGCTGCAGGACGGCAAGCGGCTCCATCTCAACCACGGGCCGATCGACCTGATCGTCGAGGTTTTTGGTGAGGCGGATGAATGCCGCCGAGCCTATGAACAGGCGGTAGCGCGGTTCCAGACGATCCTGATGGAGCTGGTCGAGGAGCTCCCCGAATTGCGACTACCGGCGTTTTTCCTGGCGCCGCGCAGCTTCGCCGGCCCGACGGCGCGCCGCATGGAAGCAGCCGTCATGCCCCTGGCGGAATGCTTCATAACACCGATGGCCGCCGTCGCGGGATCGGTAGCCGACGAAACGCTCGCCGCATTGCTTGCCGGCCGCAAGCTCGATCGCGCCTATGTCAACAATGGTGGCGACTGCGCAATCCATATCGGCAGGGGACAGTCGATGGGATTGGCGGTCGCCGGCACCGGTAACGGCATGGCCGACCGGATCACGATCCGCGCGGAAGATGGCGTTCGCGGCGTTGCCACCAGCGGCTGGCGCGGCCGCTCCTTCTCGCTTGGCATTGCCGACGCCGTCACCGTGCTCGCGCGGACCGGCGCCGAGGCAGATGCGGCGGCGACCCTCATTGCCAACGCGGTGGACCTGCCCGGCAATCCCGCCATCAAGCGCATTCCCGCACATGAATTGTCGCCCGACAGCGATCTCGGCGCGCGCCTGGTGACACATGGTGTCGGCACGCTTGCCCTTGGCGAAGTGGCGCGGGCGCTGGACAATGGCCTTGCCGTCGCCGAAGATTTTCGCCGGCGCGGCCTGATTGCCGGATCGGCGCTGTTTCTTGGCGGTGAGGCCCGCATCAGTGGCTCGGTTGCGCTTGCCGCGACCAACAAAAGTTCGAGGGAGGAAGTTGCCCATGCCTGAGTTTTCGATCCGCAAAATCGCGGTGCTGACCGAAGAGATTTTTCACGAGGGCGGGCCGGTGGCCCAGGTGCCGCGCCGCCGCGCCGCCGCGATGGCCCTGGTGAAAAACCCGTTCGCCGGGCGCTATGTCGAAGACTTGCAGAGCGCCATGGACGATCTGAAGCCGCTCGGCCTGTTGCTCGCCGACCGGCTGATCGCGGCGCTCGGCGGCGACGTCAAGCAGATCGACGGCTACGGCAAGGGCGCCATTGTCGGCACGGCGGGCGAGTTGGAGCACGGTGCGCTGTGGCATGTGCCCGGCGGCTACGCCATGCGCGAACGGCTCGGCGACGCCAAGGCGATCGTGCCGTCGGCCAAGAAGGTCGGCGCGTTCGGTTCAAAGCTCGATGTACCGCTCGGCCACATCAACGCCGCCTATGTGCGCAGCCATTTCGACGCCATGGAAGTCGGCATCAGCGATGGTCCGCGCCCAGACGAAATCCTGTTCTGCCTCGCCATGACCTGTGGCCCGCGCATCCACAATCGCATGGGTGGTCTCGCGGCCGATGACATCAAAGCCTGGGATGGCTTGCGGTGAGCGGCGAGGACAATCTGCTCAAGCTGGTCGAGGTCGAGGCGCCGGACGACCAGGATTACCTGCTGCAGGAGCAGGTCGGCTTCATCCTGCGCAAGGCGCATCAGCGCCATGTGGCGATATTTGCCGCGCATATCGGCGATCTGACGCCGCCGCAATTCGCGGCGTTGGCCAAGCTGCGTGACGTCGGCGAGACCTCGCAGAACCAGCTCGGCACGCTGATCGCGATGGATGCGGCGACGGTGAAGGGCGTCATCGACCGGCTGAAGGCGCGCGGCCTGGTCGAGCTTTCCAGGCACGAGGTCGACAAGAGACGGCTGCTGGTCAATCTGACCGCGGCAGGCCGTGATGCCATCGACCGCCTGATCCCGCTGGCGCGCGAGATCACCCAGGAGACGCTGGCACCGCTCTCCGCCAAGGAGATCGCCACCTTCATGAAGCTGCTGGTGAAGCTGGCTTAGACCGCCGGGCGCCAAAAAGGCACCCGGCAGGAAGCTTGGCTCAGAGGCCGTTGTCCTTCAG
>NZ_RZPQ01000848.1:0-2387 GCF_003999135.1 Mesorhizobium sp. M7A.F.Ca.CA.004.06.1.1
GATCGGGACTGGTCGAAGGCGCGAATTCGATGCGCGCCGAGCCACCCTGGTAGATCACCCGCTTGACCAGACCATCAAAGCCGGGGCCATCCGGCGACACGTCGAGATCGGCCGACCGGCAGCAGACCTTTGCCCCGGTTCGCGGCCGCTCGCCTGGCCGGCAGCGGACAACCAGTTCAGCGCCGAGAACCCGGACCTTGCAGTGGCCCCTTTCTTCCGCGCTCAACACATCCACGGGCAGCAAAATGCCTTGCGAAATGAAGGATGCGACCATTTCATTTGCCGGCTCATGATAGAGCTCGCGCGGCGTCGCCAGCTGGGCAAGGCGCCCGCCATCCATCACCGCGATGCGGTCGGCCAATGCCATCGCCTCGGCCTGATCATGGGTGATGTAGACGATGGTGGTGCCGGTGCGCTTGTGGAAGGATGCGAACTCGTCCTCCATCGATGCCCTCAGATGCACGTCGAGATTGGCCAGCGGCTCATCGAACAGCACTAGCGAGGGCGCGGCGACAAGGCAGCGCGCCAGCGCCACGCGCTGGCGCTGGCCGCCGGAAAGATTGGCCGGCCGACGCTCGCCCAGCCCTTGCAGATTGACAAGGGCGAGTGCGTCTTCAACCTTCCGGCGGGCGACAGCCTTGTCGAGCTTCGCCACCTTCAGCGAATAACCGATGTTCTCGGCCACCGTCATATGCGGCCACAGCGCATAGTTCTGGAAGACGATGCCGACGCGCCGCTTTTCCGGTGCGACGCTGCAGCCCTTGCCCGACACGACCTCGCTGCCGATGCGGATTTCGCCCGAAGTCACTTTCTCGAATCCGGCCACCAGCCTCAGCAACGTCGTCTTGCCGCAGCCGGAAGGGCCGAGCACCGCCAGGAACTCGCCGTCGGCGACGTCGATCGACACGTCCCTGACGGCATCGAAATTGGCGAAGCTCTTGGTCACATTGTCCAGGCTCAATCGCGCCATGGCAGCACTCCGGTCGGAAGGTAGGGGGCAAGCAGATTGGTGACCAGCATCAGCACGAAGGTGACCGCCACGGTGATGACGGACATCGCCGCCGCATAGTTGGAATCGCCGCCCTGCTCGAAGGAGAACATCACCACGCCGATGGTTTCCGAGCCCGACGACCACAGCAGCGCCGAAACGGTGAGTTCGCTCAGCGCCGTCATGAAGATCAGCAGGCCGCCGGCGATCGCCGCCGGTGCCACCAAGGGAAAGATGATCGTGCGCATGCGCGTGAACAGCCCGGCGCCTGCCACTTGCGCAGCCTCCTCCAGCGCCCGGTCGATCTGGTGATAGCCGCTGATGGTTGGCCGCAGCGCCAGCACCAGGAAACGGGCGAGATAGGCGTAGAGGATGATCCAGACGGTGTTGTAGAGCTGGATGCCGGTCAGCGGGATCGGCCGCAGGAACATGAGCAGCGAGGCGATGGCCAGCACCACACCGGGCAGTGCATAGGGCAGTTCCACCGACAGATTGAGCAGCCGCACCCAGCGCTGCTTGCCCCAGGCGATCAGATAGCCGATCGGCACGGCAACCAGGACCGCGAAGAAGGCCGCCGCGATCGACAGCCAGAAGCTGTTGAAGAAGGCGCGGCCGGCCGCGTCATGCTCGAACAGCACGAAGCGATAATTGTCGAGCGTCGCCGTCTTGGCGGTGAGCGCGATGCCGTAGCCCGGCACCAGCGATGTCAGAACCAGCCCGAACAGCGGCAGGAACAGCACCACGATGATCAGCAGCCACATGCCGGCCTGGACCGTAGGCCGCCAGCGGCCGAGTTCGTATGGCTCAGCCGAAAGCGACGTGGAGCTGATGCGATAGTCGCGGCGGCGGCTCATGATCTCCTGGGCAAGGATGCCCGCCATGGCGATGATGCCGATCAGCACCGACAGGAACGCGGTTTCGCCGAGCACGGCAGGGCCGCCGCCGGCCAGCTTCTGATAGATCAGCGTCGGCAGCACGAGATAGTTGGCGGGAATACCTAGAAAGGCCGGAATACCGAAATTACCGACGCAGGAGACGAAGGCGAGTGCGGCGGCGGCCATGATCGACGGCGTCATCAAGGGCAGCACGATGGTGACCAGCACGGTGAACCAGCCGGCGCCGCCCGCCCGCGCCGCTTCGACCAGCTCGCGCGGCAGCTTGCGCAGGCCGGCGCGCACCAGCAGGAAAACCAGCGGCCCATACTGCACGCCGAGCAGCAGGATGATGCCCAATGTCGAATAGAGCGGATTCCTGGTACCGAGCGGCGGTGCCGCCCCGAACAGCTTGAGGAACGGGCTTGCCGGGCCGAACAATTGCAGCCAGGCCAGCGCCGTCACCTGCGGTGCGATCATCAAGGGCATGACGTAACAGAGCACCATGGCGCTGCGAGCGCGGATAT
>NZ_RZPQ01000849.1:0-2386 GCF_003999135.1 Mesorhizobium sp. M7A.F.Ca.CA.004.06.1.1
CCGTATCACCCTGGTGTGACAGCGCCCAGGCGCGATACGGATTGTGGGTGAACGCATGGTCTTCACACCAGCATCACTGCCACTCTCGGTTCCACTGGAATATGGCGGCAACGTGGCCTAGCGCCCGAATCCGACTGACCGGCATTCCGAAAAGGACGGACCGATGCTTTTGGGTATCGGGTCGGAGCCGTCGCCGACATGGGGTCGACTGCCGCGCGGCAGGACCGGCAGCCAGCCGCGAACGACCCTGGCTCAAGGCTTCGAACCCGGAGCCTCCAACTCGGAACATCGTTGCAGCACTTGGTTCTCAGGGTAACGCAATATCTTGCTGTCATCGAGTTTGAGCAGCAGCGCCCGCCTCTTTTCCACACTGTCGGTATCGTCCGAGCAAGTCAGGTCCAAAATGACGGCGTCCAGGCCTTTGATCTTCTGGACTTTGTCGATTGTGCAGCCGACTTCCCACATTTCCACCGACTTATCGGTGAACGTCACTCTGGAGTCATTGCCGTCGCACGGGCTGCTGCCTTCCATGGCGAAGGCATCCTTCCACCATTCCTCGGCGAAAGCCGTTTCTGACGCAAGCAGTAGCGCCGCCGCGACAAAACAGATCTTGAAACGCCTGCTTCGACCCATCATGCCCCCTTGTGCGGCGACATTAGGCATTGTGGAAGCGAAAGCAAAGCGTGGCCCACGGGGTTGCGGTCAGCCGACAAACAGATGAACTCAAGTCGCCGTCAGTCGCTAGAAAAAGGCCGATGCCTCTCGGCACCGGCCCTGACTGAAGGTCGATATTTCGGCCGCGTTTCTGTGGCGCGGGCCGGATCCGATGCGGCGCCTTACATCCGGTAGGCGATGGTGTCGTTCCAGAAGCGGTCGAGCCGCTGCAAAGCACGGTTCATCTGCTTGAACTCGTCGGTGTTGATGCCGCCGACCTGCTCGATCGAGCCAACATGACGCTCGTAGAGGCCGGCAACGACCTCCGCCACCTCGTTGCCCTTCGGCGTCAGCGAGACACGGACCGAACGGCGGTCGATGCGCGAGCGCTGGTGATTGATGAAGCCGAGATCGACCAGCTTCTTCAGATTGTAGGAGACGTTCGAGCCGAGATAGTAGCCACGCGAGCGCAGTTCGCCGGCGGTCAGCTCGGAATTGCCGATATTGAACAGCAGCAGCGCCTGGATGGCATTGATGTCGGAACGGCCGTTGCGGTCGAATTCGTCCTTGATCACATCAAGCAGGCGGCGGTGCAGCCGTTCAACAAGCTGCAGCGATTCCATGTACAGGGAACGGATAGCCTCGCGGCGATCGTCGGATACGTTGGCGGTCTTCGCCGCCGGACGCGAATTGATCATTGTCTTTGCCTCTCGTTTGTCGCCCTGGTGATTTTTTGTTTTTCACCTTGATCGCGACACTATCGAATACTCATAAAATTCGACTTAAACGCTAGGGCTAACAAGAGCTTACCGGTAAGAGGTTTCGGAAGAGGCTTAACGAACGGTCACCCGAGCAAGGATAATTAACCTAAAGATTTCGGCAACGATTGCGGAGCTCATTCGAGGCGACAGTGGGGCCGCCAATGGGTTCAACGGCTTAGTGGCGGACCGGGCGCTTCTGCAGGTAGATGACGACACGGAAGACGATGTAGAGCAGCGCCACCGCCGCATGCGAGGCGACAATCAGCAAGCGGTGGCCGAATAGCTCGGGAAAGCCGGCATACATGACCGTCTCGGTCACCGCGCAAATGAACCAGATCACCGGCCCCCAGGACGCCAGCATCCACAGGCCGGCAGCGGCAAAGGGAAAGAACACGGCGAGCACCACCGCAGCGACCTGCCAGTGCACGGGCATCAGGTCGAACCGCCACAGCGTACCCGGATAAAAGCCGATCAACCTGATCCAGTAGAGAATGCCGAACAGCAGGCAATAGCCCGATATGACGCGCTGGAACCAGGCGAAGATCACCTCCACCCCGGAGGGCTGCAGCACGACGCGCCTCGAGGTCACCTCGCTCATATCAAGAGTTCCCGTTCGCCGAGCGGCGCGAAATAGGCATCGACATCCGCTTCGCTGACCGCAGCGAGGCTTGCCGGCCGCCATTGCGGCTTCGAGCCCTTGTCGATGATGGCGGCGCGGATGCCTTCGTAGAAATCATGGCCGGCGAGCATCCGGTTGAGGATGCGGAACTCCATCTTCATGCAGGCTTCCATGGACAGCGTCAGTCCGGCGCTGATCTGCCGCCAGGCGACGCGCAGGCTGGTCGGCGAGCGGGTGCGGATCGTCGCCAGTGTCTTTGCCGCGAACTCGTCGGCGGCGGCCGCACGCTCGAGGCTGTCGATGACGCGGTTCAGGGACGGTTGCGAAAAATGGCGGACAATCGCCTCCAGCG
>NZ_RZPQ01000084.1:0-13099 GCF_003999135.1 Mesorhizobium sp. M7A.F.Ca.CA.004.06.1.1
GGCTTTGCTCCCGGCATGAAGATCGATCTGGCATCGACGTTCCAGAACTCGCTGAATTCGCTGGTGAAGCGCGGCGACAGCTTGATCGCGCTGGCGTACATTTTCTTCACCTCGGGGGCGAAATCGGCCCTTTCGACACGACCACGCTCCTTGGCGATCCAATCCACCACAGGGACCGCCTTGGCCAGACGCTCTTTGCGCATGGCGGCGCGGCGCTCGACCGTGGCGTCGATATCGGCGATGGGATAGCCGTCTTCATCGTCCTTCAGCACAATGCCGAAAACCTGGTCCGCCGCTTGCCGGGTGAGAAAGCCGTTCTCGACATCCCAGGCGGTCTTGATCGGATCGCGCTCCAGTACGTCGCCGTAACCACCGCCGCCATTGTAGGAATGGCTGAAGATGTCGCCGGATTTGTGCGGCGAGGTGATGTAGGGGCCCTCGACCACGACATGGTCGCCACCGATGTTCCGCTCGTAGTCGGAGACATGCGGATCGATGCCGGGCGCATGCGCCAGCGGTTCGCCTTTTGCCGCGAGTTCGTGAATGTCTGAGTTGCGCACGGCGCGATGCTTCTGGCAGGTCGGCGCCGGATAACCGCCGCACATGCCGCCATTGTCGAACACGCGCGAAGAATGTTCGGAGGTGTGGAGCCGCAGATGCGACGTCTTGTTGATCAGCCAGGTCGAGACGAAGGAACAGCCGCCGCGATATTTGCCGGCACCGCCGGAGTTGGGCACGATCGAGCGGCCGATATAGACCATCGGCATCGACTGTTCCCAGACCTCGATGTTGCCCATGTCGGATTCCGGGTTCCAGCCGACATAGGCGGTGTCGAGACCATCCTTGATGGCGAGCGCGCCGGAGCCGGCGGCGGCGCATTCAAAATGGGCCATGCCGAACGGCGTGCCGTACTGGCTCTCGCCGCCCATCTCGATCATCGGGCTGTTGACCTGGCCGACGAAGGCCTCCTCGACGAAGCCGCGGGCGACAAAACTGCGCGACAAAAGCCGCTGGAAGACGCCATAGGCCGGCAGCAGCAAAGCCCATGAGGTGGCGGTCGCCACCATCTCGTTGTCGGGGTTGGTCCAGGTGCCGTGCGGCAGTTTCAGTTCGGTCGCCATCCACGCGCCGTCATTGACCAGCCCTTCGAAATTCATGTGCTGGGTCAAGGTGACGAACATGCCGCCATCCATGCCGGCCGGCGTGCAGTTCATCGAATGGTAGCCCCAGGGCTGCGTGCCCTCGAAGTCCATGGTGATCTTGCCGTCGGTGGTGATCTCCATCTCGATCGGGATGTTGTAGAGCCAGTCCGGATCGCCGAGCAGCTGGAAGCCGGGTTTGCCTGCGGTGACGTGGCCGTAAAAAGTGTGGCCGCGATAGATTCCGGGGACGGTGAGCTGGCGGGTGCGGGCGAGCTGGGCACGGCGGCCTTCCTCGATGAACTCCTTCGACACCTTCATCCAGTAGTCGAGGCCGATCTCGGAGATCAGCTGCTTGACGCTTTCGCGCATGTCGATGCAGGATGCGACTTTGGCCTTCTCGTCGAGCACCCAGTAGATCGGCATTCGCAGATTGCGCTCGCAGCGGATGACGTAGTCGCGGCGGATCTCGTCGTTCTCGCCGATCTTCTCGGCGCAGACGAACAGACCCTCGGTGAAGCGCTCCTGCGCGAGACACACATCACCGCCTGGGGTAATGCCGCCAGCCTCCAGCTCGTGGCAGACGGCGCCGGCCCAGCCGACAAGCGTGCCTTCATGAAAGATAGGCACCACGTCCATCACGTCGGGCACCTGCACAGTGCCTATGAAGGCGTCGTTGTTGGCGAAAATGTCGCCTTCGCGGATGCGCGGGTTGTCCTCGTAGCCGTTTTTGATCATCCATTTGATGAAGCGGCTCATCGTATGGACGTGCACCATGATGCCGTTGGAGAGAGCGATGGCGTCGCCCTCGGGCGTGTAGATGGCGACCACCATTTCGCCGACCTCGCGCACGCCGGGCGAGGCCGAGATGCGGCGCGCCATTTCGCGCGCCGAGACGCAATAGGCGCGTAGCTTGGTGTGCAGCGTCTCGAATTTCAGCGGATCCTGGTTGCGCAGCGTGAGTTCCGTAATGCCGTCATAGCAACCGGTCTCTTCCATCAGCCGCTCGGAATCGAGCAGTCTTTCGCGAAGGCGCAGGGCCGAGGCAGGTTTGTCCAACATGGCGGTCGCCCTCTCAAGCGTGGGTGTAGTGCAGCAGCGTCCATTCATCGACATGGACACGGTCCTGCGGATGAACGACGAGCGTGGTGGCGGGATGTTCGATGATGGCCGGGCCGATGACTTCGTGGCCTGGCTGAAGCAGATCCATCTCGTAGAGATTGGCCTTGTGCCAGCGCCCACCGATATAGGCCTCGCGCACGCCCTTGTGGGCGGCTGCCGGGTTGGAGGCGCCGAGCGGCCGCTTGAGCAGCACCGGCTTGACCTTGTCGGCGGTGGCGATCAGCCCGAGTTCGGTGATGGTGAAGCCGGCTTCGCCATAACGCGACACGCGATGGTTGACCTTGGCATAGACCGCCTCGAACTCGTCGATAACCCTGCGCATGTCGTCGGCCGAACCGACCTTGGCAAGCGGCGCCATGACTTCGACGTCCTCGAGCTGGCCGGTGTAGCGCATCATCAGGAACGGCACGGTCCTGATCTTCTCCCTGGTATGGCCGTCGGCGATCATCTCGTCGACCGCTGCCTTGGTCAGGTCGTTCCAGACCGTGGTGACCTTGGCGCCGAAGGCGGCCAGCGTAGCCTCGTCGGCGCGTGACGGGATGTCGTGCTGGGTGGAGACGGAATGACGCCGCATGAAATCGGCCGTGGTGCAGCCGAAGGCGGAGAAGGCGGCCGCGAACTGGAAGGTGATGATGTCCTTGAAGCCGATGCCCCTGGAGCAGCCGGCCAGATGCAAAGGTCCCGAGCCGCCATAGGACAGCAGCGTGAATTCGGAGGGATGGATGCCTTGCCCGGAAATGACCCGGCGCAGCGCGTTGTTGGCATCGGACTCCAGCATGTCGATCATGCCTTCCGCGGCTTCCTCGACACCAACGCCGAGCACGCTGGAGCACTTTTCCTCGAAGGCGCGGCGCGCCTTTTCGACCTGCAGCACGACCTTGCCGCCCAGGAAATAGTGTGGGTTGAGGCGGCCGAGGATGGCGTCGCAATCGGCGATGGTCGGCTCGGTGCCACCGCGATCGAAGCAGATCGGACCGGGATCCGAGCCGGCGCTTTCCGGCCCAAGCGAGACCTTCTTGGTCAGGGGATCGACCTTGAGGATCATGCCGGCGCCGGCGCCGATCGTGTCGAGATGCAGCGTCGGCACGTTGAGCTTGAAACGGTCCATCAGCGGCTCGTTCTCGATTCGCGTCTGGCCGCGTGTGATGACGCCCATGTCGAAAGAGGTGCCGCCCATATCCGAGCAGATCAGCGAATCATTGCCGATCAGCTTGCCGACATAGGCAGCACCGAGGATGCCGCCGATCGGGCCGGAGATCATGGTTTCGTGCAGGCGCGGATGGTTGATCGAGGTCAGGCCGCCGAAGGAGAGCAGCGTCTGCACGCCATATTTGAAGCCGTATTTCTTCGAGACGTCCTCGATACCCCTAAGCTGCTTGCGGCCGCGCGAGGTGGCGTAGGCCTCGATCAGCACCGAATTCAGCCGCGACTGCTCGCGGATGACCGGGCGGACCTCATGGCTGGTGTAGACGATGATGTCGGCGCCGGCCCTGTCGACCTCCGCGCGGCAGATCTCGGCGATGCGCTTCTCGTGCACCGGATTGACATGCGAGAAGATGGTCATGATGCAGATCGCCTCGACCTTGTCGGCGATCAATTTTTTCGCGGCGATGGAGACCTCGTGTTCGTAGAGCGGCAGCACGACGTCGCCGAACTGGTCGATGCGCTCGGTGACGCCATGCGTGCGGCGGCGCGGCACCAGCGGATCGGGATGATGATGCGTGACCGCGTGCAGCCGGTCGGCGTAGGAATAATCGGCCCAGGCCTGCAGCCCGCGGCCCATCAGGATCATGTCCTCAAGGCCCTTGGTGGTGATCAGGCCGAGCCGGCGGCCGGTGCGCGACAACAGTGTGTTGAGCATGCCGGTGCCGGAATAGAGCACGACGTTGACGCCGGAAAACAATGATTCCAGCGAGATGCCCCAGGCATCCGCCGCGTCCTCGGCAGACGCGAGAAAACCTTCGGCTTCGTTCTTCGGCGTGGTCGCCGACTTGCCGATCTTGAAGTGGCCGTCCTGATCGACAAGAATCGTGTCGGTCATGGTGCCGCCGGCGTCGATACCGATGACGATTGGATTGCCGACGATGGGGCCGGTGAGATTGGGTTGGGTCACGGTCGCCTCGGGATCTGGTCTAGGTTGACGCAAGGCTAGATTCGATGGGCGGCTTCGCGCCATATGCCTAAAGACATAATGACGGCTGAGCTGACATCGCCGAAAAAAGGGCATGCGCATGGGGACCATCTGGGCGCCGCTCGCCAAAGCGATCGCCGCCACCGGCACGGACAGGCATGTCGACTGCCTGATCGACCTGATCGGCGCGGATATCGAGCACGACCTCGTCACGGTGACGCGCTATTCGACGACGCAGACACCCGAATTCATCAAACACCGACGCTTCTCGGACGAAATGGTCCGGCGCTATCTCGACAATTACTATGTCTTCGACCCGTTCTATGCGTCGTGGCGACGCGAGCGAAGGCTGGGCATCATGCCGCTGAAACGGCTTGCCAACGATGAGGCCAAGCGCGGCCAGTACATAGCCGGCTTCCTGGCGCAGTCGGAGATCTGCGACGAGGTCGGCATCATGCTGGCGGACGGCGGCGACTGGTGCCTCGGCATCTTCCTCGACCGCTCGACCACGCTATTCAAAGACAGCGAGATCGCCCTGCTGGATGAACGGCTGCCGGTGTTCGAGGCGCTGCATGCGCTCGACATCAAGGCGCGCGGAACGGAATTCTCCCGCACGTCAGCGCCGACAGGCCTCGGCGCCTCGCCCCGCCAGGAACCGACCATTCCAGCCAGCCTGTGGCCGGAGCTGTCACTGCGCGAGCGGGAGTTGGTCCAACTGATCCTCGCCGGTCACCCGACGGCCAACATCGCCGAACGCCTCGGCATCACCGTCGGCACGGTCAAGAACCATCGCCGGCGCATCTATGAGAAGCTCGACATCACCACGGAGCGGGAATTGTTTTTGCAGTTCTTCCAGCATCGGGTCGACCGATAGCCCGGGTTCGGACAGCTAAGCGGGTTACGCTTTTCCCGTTGCAGGTTAGAGCTCATCCTCCCAATTGGCGCCGCCATAGAGCACACGGAAGATCACCACTTGGTCGGATTCGACTGTAAAGGTCACCGTTACACGGCGCTCGAAACCGACAACCCGAAGGCCCTGGCCGCAGATCGTCACGGCGTGTTCCGCGCTCCGAGGCGTAGTCGAGACCCTGGCAGTAGGCTTCGATACGCTCGATATAGCGTATGGCCGTGACGTTGCCGGCGGCGATCTCGATGGTGTCGTATATCCATCTTAAGTCCGCTAAGGCTTCCGGCAACAGAACAATATGCCGGCGCTTCACACATCCCTCTTAAAGCGGGCGGCGTGGTGAGCGCGGATGTCGTCAAAAGCCTGGTTGGCTGGGATAACTCGGGAAGGATCCGCCTTCCACCTGTCATAGGTCGGCACAACCTCCTCGCGGAGCCAGCGCTCTACGGCCGCGTCGCGCTCTTGCAGGGCGCGAAGGCCGGCGCGGATCACTTCACTGCTGGTCGCGTAGGTTCCTGATTCAACGAGACGGTCGATGAAAGCAGCCTGCTCTGTTGGCAGGCTGAAGGTGCGCTTTTCGGTGGCAGCCATGATTTCTCCTATAATGTCGGTGTGATTATATCATACCAACATCCAATACGTTAGAAAACCTGTCGGCCCAAGAAACCGACATCGGCACTGCTAGCAGTCTCAAAATTCCTCTTGCGGAACCGCGCCGTCCCGGCTTAGTCTTTGCCTTCTCGCAAAAATGAAATTTAATTCCATTTGCCTGCAACCTTCTAGCCAGCATCGTGCCCCAGGAAAAATGAACGGCCCAATCGACTAAGAAAATATTTGATATATCATCTACCAGAACGGAAATAGCTGACATGGTCCAGCAGACATCGATCCAGCCATCGGCGCCCTGGTTGCGGCTAGATGTCGATGATTCGGACTGGACCGACGCCGAGGTGTCGAGCCTGGTGCGCTGGTATCACCAGATGCTGCTCATCCGCCGTTTCGAGGAAAAGGTGCTCGATCTGGCCCATGCCGGGCTGGTGCATGGTCCGGCCCACGCCAGCATCGGACAAGAGGCCACGGCGGTCGGCGCCATGTCCGTGCTCGGCACCGGCGACCGCATCAACGGCACCCACCGTGCCCATCACCAGGTGCTGGCCAAGCTTGTCAACGCGCAGACGCCCGGCGGATTCGACCCGCTGCATGATGCTTTCAACCCAGGCATGCAGGGATCGGTTCGCGGCCTGATGGCCGAGATCATGGGCCTCAAGTCAGGCTATTGCGGCGGCCGTGGCGGCTCGATGCATATGCGCGACGATGCCTCCGGCATCCCAGGCACCAGCGCCATTATCGGCGGCAACCTGCCGCACGCGGCGGGCTATGCGCTCGCCAACAAACTGCTCGGCACCGGCAACATCTCGGTCGCCTTCTTCGGCGACGGCACGATGATGGCGGGACCGGCCTACGAGGCGATGAACATCGCCGCGCTCTACCGGCTGCCGGTGATCTTTTTCGCCGAAAACAATCTCTATGCCGTCTCCACGCACATCAACGAGCAGACGCGCGAGACGCGGCTGGCCTCGCGCGGACCTATGCTCGGCTTTCGTGGCATCGAATGCGACGGCATGGATGTGGTGGCAGTCCACCATGCCATGCGCGAGGCGCGCCGGACGATTGAGGAAGACGGCGGCCCGGTGCTGGTCGAGGCGCTCTGCTATCGGTTTCTACACCAGAGCGGCGCCCGCCCGGGCAGCGAATTCGGCTACCGCACGCGCGCCGAGGAAGACGTCTGGAAAGCGCGCGACCCGCTTGCGACGATGGCGGCTCGCCTGAAGACGATGGGCATCCTGAACGCTTCGGACCTCGGGACACTCGACCAGCGCGTCATGGAGGCGGTCAACACCGCTGCCGATTCCCTGACCGAGATGAGCGGCAACGCGCTGCGCATTCCTGATCATCTGTGGCCGGACCCAAGCGACGTCGACAACCAGATCCGCGGCGATCTTTCCGAACTGAAGGGCGAGCGCTTCCTCGAGATCGAGGACGTGCCGCCGGCCGACACCAGGCCGGTCAAGTTCATGGTTGCCGCGTCCGAGGTCATCGCTCGCGCCATGGAGCAGGACCCGCGCATCATCATCATGGGCGAGGATGTGCACCGGCTGCGCGGCGGCGTTTCGGGCGCCACAAAGGGCGCGCTGGAGCGCTGGCCGGAGCGTGTGCTGGCGATGCCGATCGCCGAGAATGGCTTTGTCGGCGTGGCGCTGGGTGCAGCGCTTTGCGGCTTGCGGCCGATCGTCGAGATCATGTTCGGCGACTTCTGCCTGGTTGCCGCCGACCAGCTGTTCAACGCGGTCAGCAAGGTGCGCCACATGTTCGGCGGCGGCTTTCCGGTGCCAATCGTGGTCAGGGTGCGCGTCTCGCCGCACACCGGCTACGGCTCGCAGCATTCGGGCGATCCGTCCGGCCTGTTCGCCCTGTTTCCCGGCTGGCGCATCGTCGCGCCGACGACGCCCTTCGACTATATCGGCCTGATGAATTCAGCGCTGAAATGCGACGATCCGGTCGTCGTCATCGAGCATGTCGAGCTGTTCCCGAGCGAAGGCCCTGTGCCTGCGGACGACCGCGACTATTGCGTGCGGCTCGGCAAGGCGAAGATCGTCAGGCCGGGCAGCGCCTGTACACTGCTCACCAGCGCCAGCATGGTTGCCGTCGCCAGCCAGGTGGTCGAGGAGACCGGCGTCGATGCCGAGATCATCGACCTGCGCAGCCTCGACCCGACCGGGCTCGACTGGCCGCTGGTGGAGGCCTCGATCCGCAAGACCAACCGGGTAGCCGTCATCGAACAGGTGCAGCGTGGGCTATCGCTTGGCGGACGACTGACACAGGAGATTCAGGATCGCGTGTTCGATTATCTCGATCACGAGATCCTGCATGTGACGGGAAGCCTCTCGGCTCCCGTCGTATCGGCCCCGCTCAACCGCGCCGCACTGGGCGGCGCTGAAAAGCTCAAGGCCGCGCTTCAATCCCTCACTGCCGTGGGTGGATAGAGCGAACGCATTGCCACAAAGATCCGACAAGAAAATGGGAGAACTGACATGAGCATCCTACAGAGAAACAAGACCAGGGCGAAGATGCTGGCAGCCGTGCTGCTGGCCACCAGCGCCTTCTGGGCGCCGGCCACGTTCGCGCAGGACAGCAAGCCGCTGGTCATTGCGCGCAACATCGACCTCAACTCGCTCGATCCGCACCGCGCCTTCTGCGACACCTGCCAGATCTACAATTCCAGCGTCTATGAATCGCTGCTGACGCTGGACAAGGACAACAAGCTGATCCCGCTGCTCGCTTCCAAATGGGAAGGCAATGCCGACCAGAGCAGCTTCACCTTCACGCTCGACCCGGCCGCCAAATTCTCGGACGGTTCGCCGGTCGAAGCCAAGGACGTGAAATGGTCCTGGGAGAGGCTAAAGAACCTCAAGGGCAGCGCCTCGTTCCTGATGGACAATGTCGCCTCGATCGAGACCCCGGACGCGCATACGGTGGTCGTCAAGATGGTCGCGCCGAGCTCCGAATTCCTCAACATCGCGGCGGCGCCCTACGCAGCGGTCGTCAACAGCAAGGTTGCTTCCGAAGCCGGCGCCAAGGCCGATGCGGACGCTTCGACGACAGACAATGCCGAGGCCTGGTTCCTGGCGCATTCGGCCGGCAGCGCGCCGTTCGTGCTGAAATCCTATGAGCCCAATTCGGAACTGCGGCTGGCGCGCAACGACAAGTACTGGCGCACCGCGCCGGCGCTGAGCGAAGTCGTCATCCGCCAGACCAAGGATGCGGTGGCGCAGGCACAGATGCTGCAGAGCGGCACCGCCGACATCGCCATGCAGATCGACCCGGACACGGCCAAGACGATGACCGGCAGCGACGTGAAAATCGAGACCGTGCCGTCCTACAATTTCATCTATGTGGCGCTGTCGCCCGGCGCCAAGGCCAACAAGGTTCCGCTGACGCCCGAAGTGCGCGAGGCCATTTCGCTCGGTCTCGACCGTCCGAGCATCCTGGACTTCACCATCGGCTCCGAGGGCCAGTTGATCAGCGCACCGATCCCGCTCGGCTTCCCCGGCGGTTCGGGCTTCGAGGCGCAACCCTATGACGTCGCCAAGGCAAAGGAACTTCTGGCCAAGGCCGGCCATGCCGACGGCTTCGAGATGGAAGCGGCGTTTCCCGGCATGAACGTCTATGGCGTCGATCTGTCGCTGTTGATGCAGAAGGTTCAGCAGGATTTGGCCAAGATCAACATCAAGCTCGACCTGCAGCCGATCCCCTTCGCCAACTGGCGCGAACGCGTCAATGGCGACGGCATCCCGATGACGGCGGTGTTCTACGCGCCGGACTATTACGGCACGTCGCAATACGTCGATTATTTCGCCATGACCAAGGGCAGCCCGTGGGCGCGCCGCGCCGGCGCGGTGCGCGACCCGTCGGTGCTCAATCCGAAGGAAGCGGATATCTACAAGGCAGCCCTTGCGGCAAGCGGCGACGAGGCCGCCAAGCTGTGGCATCAGGCCGGCGAGGAGATGATCAAGGACAGGATCATCCTGCCGTTGATCAGCCCGAACCTGATCCTGGCCTACAAATCGGACGTCAAGGGCGTGCGTTACAGCGCCTGCTGCAACCTCCCGCTGGCGGAACTCAGCCACTGAGCGAAAAGATGCGGGAGGCGGCCAGCCGCCTCCCGCTTCCTCATCCTGGACGGTCAGCAAATCCTGTTCTTCCAGCATTAAGATCAATATATGATATATCAATACGCGGAGAACTCGCTATGACTTCCCTGATCAACTCCAAAGACCAGTTGCTGCGCGAGCGCGCGGCCTCGGTCATTCCGGGCGGCATGTGGGGGCACATGGCGACGCGCTATCTCGGCTCCGCCTATCCGCAATTCTTCGAGCGCGCCGACGGCTGCCGGGTCTGGGATGTCGATGGCCGCGAGTACATCGACCTGATGTGCAGTTGGGGCCCCAATATCCTCGGCCACCATCACCAGGCGGTCGAGGCAGCGGCCGAGCGGCAGCGTCGCCTGGGCGATGCGATGAACGGCCCTGGCGAGGTGTTGGTCGAGCTGGCCGAACTGCTGGTCAAGACCGTCGCGCATGCCGACTGGGCGATGCTGCAGAAGAACGGCACCGACGCCACCACGGCCTGCGTGACGATCGCACGCGCCGGCACCGGCCGGCGCAAGGTGCTGGTCGCGCGCGGCTCCTATCACGGCGCCGTGCCGTGGTGCACGCCTTCGCTCGCCGGCGTCACCGCCGAGGACCGCGCCCATATCGTCCATTTCGACTACAATGATGTTGCCAGCCTCGAGGCAGCCGTCGAGCAGGCCGGCAGCGATCTTGCCGCCGTCGTCGTCACCGCTTTCCGCCACGATATCGCCCGCGACCAGGAACTGCCGACCGCCGCCTTCGCCAGACGGGCGCGCGAGCTCACCACCGCCGCCGACGCGGCGCTGATCGTCGATGATGTCAGGGCCGGCTTCCGCATCGATCTCGCCGGCAGCTGGGAACCGCTCGGCGTACGGCCGGACCTGTCCGCTTTCTCGAAGGCGATCGCCAATGGCTATCCGCTTGCCGCGATCACCGGCACCGACCGGTTTCGCGAAGCCGCGACCAAGGTCTATGTGACGGGGTCGTTCTGGTATGGCGCCGTCGCCATGGCCGCCGCGATCGCCACCATCAACACGCTGCGCGACACCGACGCCATCTCCAGGATGACTGAAGCCGGCGACAGGCTGCGCTCAGGCCTCGATGCGGCAGCGAAGAAGCATGGCCTGTCGCTTCGCCAGACCGGCCCGGTGTCGATGCCGATGGTGCTCTTCGACGGCGATGCCGAATTCAAAAAGGCCGACGCCTTCTGCTCGGCCGCCTTGCGCGAGGGCGCCTATTTCCACCCCCGGCACAACATGTTCCTGAGTGCCGCGCATACCGCAAAAGACATAGATCTCGCCCTGCAGGCTGCCGATGCCGGCATGGCCGCAGCGGCGCAGGTGGCGTGACCAGCGCCGATGCGGTGGGAAGGAACAAATCGCTCAGCCGACGGCCGACACCAGGCGGCCGTTCTGCGCCGCGCGGCGCAGTTCCTCGGGCGTGACCGCACCGTCGTTCAGCCGTTCGAGAACCTTGACCAACAGGCGTCCGCCTTCGATCATGTCCTGCTGAATGCCCTTGCGCACGCCGTTCTCGTCACGCGCCCGCAGCGCGTCGAGAATGTCGAGGTGCCGGTGGCGGCCGTCGTAGGTCGGCCTGGCGTGCGGGTATTGATAGTTCACCAGCGGACCGTTGCGCAGCCAGATGCCCTCGATGATCGCCAGCAGCTCCGGCATTTGCGCCGCCTGGTAGATGGAATGGTGGAATTCCCAATTGTCGCGGACGGCTTCGAACCAATGGCCATTGTCCTCGTTGGCAATCAGTCTGTCATGCACCTCGGCCAGACGGTCGATCTCCCGTGGCTCGATGCGCGTTGTTGCCGCCGCCCCCGCCATGCCTTCGAGATGCAGCCGGATGCTGCGCAACTCCAGATATTGGGCCAGCGACAGCTGGGCGACGGTGATCGAACGACCGGCCTCCATCTCCAGACCCTTTTCGCGGACCAGCTGCATCAGCGCCTCGCGCACTGGCGTCTCAGACACCTGAAGGCTGGCGGCAAGGTCGCGGATCTTGAAGCGATGGCCCGGCCAGAAGCGGCCCTCCATCATGGCGCGGCGAAGCTCCTCGTAGACGCGCGTCGTCAGATTGTCGCGCGCGATCGGCGCGATAGAAGCAGTCACATCCGCTCTCCGTTCTTGCAGCGGCGCCGGCGTCGCCTGCGTCGCGTGGGCTGTGTATATGATACCACGAATGGCCTGACCACCGACATGAGACAGGCAACTGCGAGACGGGCAGCCATGGTGCAGACGGACATGAGACGGGGCGCATGACCGCGACGCCTTCACTCCTGTTCGGCGCCATAGCCGACGATCTGACCGGCGGCACCGAGCTGGCGTCGATGCTGGTGGCGCGCGGCATTCCAACGGGATGCACGGTCGGACTGAGTGCGCCGATCCCACCAGGCAATCTTGCCCATGTGATCCTGCTGAAGACCCGCGTCATCGCGGCCAGCGATGCGGTGCGCCAGGTTCTGGAGGCGGCGGACCGGCTGCTTGAAGCTGGTGCCCGGCAGATCTTCTTCAAATATTGCGCCACTTTCGATTCGACACCTGCCGGCAACATCGGTCCTTGCGCCGAGGCGCTGCTCGAGCGCCTCGGCGGCGGCGTCACGCTGTTCACTCCGGCGCTGTGTGAGACCGGCCGCACCGTCTATCAGGGACACATGTTCGGCGGCGCCCAATTGCTGGGTGAATCGCCCAAGCGCTTCGATCCGCTGACGCCGATGACCGATTCCAATCTGGTTCGCGTGCTGCAGGCGCAGAGCAAAGGCAAGGTCGGGCTGGTGCCCTATCTCGTCGTCGATGCCGGGGCGGAGGCCATCCGCAACGCCATACGAGAGCACAGCGCGGGCGGCGAGACGCTGCTGGTCACCGACACGATCCGCGAGCGCGACCTGGTTGCGATCGCGGAAGCGACCTTCGACCTGCCGCTGATGACCGGCAATTCCTCGGTCGCCGCGCATCTGCCACCGGCCTGGCTCACGCATGGGCTGCTGAATTCAGTCGATCTCGTTACCGCCAGCCTGCCGGCCATAAACGGCCCAGCGGCGGTGCTGGCCGGCAGCGTTGCCGACCGCACCATCGAACAGCTCGAACGCTTTGCGCAAAAC
>NZ_RZPQ01000850.1:0-2376 GCF_003999135.1 Mesorhizobium sp. M7A.F.Ca.CA.004.06.1.1
CAACAAGACCGTCGCGGGCGATCGTCAAGTCGCCAGCCCATGTTTTCCTGACAGCGGCAGTCCAATCGGCCTCGCCGATCCCGGGATCGTCGGCCGGAATGAGATGATTGAGCACCAGTCTCTTGACGCCGGCATCGCTGGCGATGCTGCCGGCCTCTTCGGCAAAGCTGTGGCTGGCGAGCAGGTGGTCTTTCAGCCGCGCGCCATTGCCGGTCCTGGCCACCAGCCGCTCGATGCCTTCTTCCAGCATCGCCTCGTGGACGAGGATATCGGCGCCTTGGGCAAAATCCGCGAGCGGCGGAAAGAAGGCCGTGTCAGCGGAAAACACCACGCTTTTCCCGCTGTGTTCGAAGCGCAGGGCAAAACAGTCGGTCACCGGCGGATGCTCGACGCGCAGCGCCGAAACCGTCAAGCCGCCCTGTTCGACCACTTGGCCTTCGCCGAATTCGACGATCGAAACCAGGTCGCGAATATCCGGTCGGCCTTCATCGACGATGCGGATCTCGATATCGAACTCCATCGCCTGGCAAAAGCGCTGCCAGTAATGATCCGTGCCGGGCGGGCCGAACACGTGGACCGGGGTCGCCAGACCCGCCGTCCAGGCGGTGTGGATCAGCGGGCCCAGTTCCAGGACATGGTCGGAGTGCAGATGCGTGATGAAGATCAGATCGAGCGATTTCAGGCCGATGCCGGCATCGACCAGGCCACGCGTGACGCCAAGCCCGCAGTCGACGACGATGCTGCGGCCGCCGATCTGCAGCAGCGAAGAGCTTGGCCACGGACCGCCTGGCCGCAGCGCAGGGCCGCCCTTCGAGCCCAAAATCACCAACCGATCCGGCATTGGCTCGGTGCTCAAGACCAGTCGCCCTCGGGCGTGCCATTGAAACGCTTCTTCAGATCCGCCCAGCAGTCGATATAATTGTCCTGCCGGGTTTCGAGTTCGGCGCCGTAGCGGGTCAGCATTTGCGGAAATCGGGTCTCGAACATGAACGCCATGGTGTTGTCGAGCTTGACCGGTTTCAGGTCCGCGCGCGAGGCCTTTTCGAAGCCAGGCGCATCCGGTCCATGGGCCAGCATCAGATTGTGCAGACTGATGCCGCCGGGCACAAAGCCCTCTTCCTTGGCATCGTACTGGCCATGGATCAGGCCCATGAACTCGCTCATGATGTTGCGGTGGTACCAGGGTGGCCGGAACGTGTCTTCGGCCACCAGCCAGCGTGGCGGGAAGATGACGAAGTCGATATTGGCCGTGCCCTCCTCGCCGCTGGGTGCCGTCAGCACAGTGAAGATGGACGGGTCGGGATGGTCGAACAGCAGCGCGCCGACAGGCGAAAAGGTAGCCAGATCATATTTGTAGGGGGCGTAATTGCCGTGCCAGGCAACGACGTCCAGCGGCGAATGGCCGATCTCGGTGACATGGAAATTGCCGCACCATTTCACCGTCAGCCGGCACGGCGTTTCCTTCTCCTCGAACCAGGCGCAAGGCGTCTTGAAATCGCGCGGATTGGCCAGGCAGTTGGCGCCGATCGGGCCGCGGTCGGGCAGCGTCAACTTGGCGCCGTAGTTCTCGCAGACGTAGCCGCGCACTTCCTTGTCGACCAGCTCGACCTTGAAGACCAGACCGCGTGGCAGCACCGCGATCTCGCCGGGCCGCAGCTCAATGACGCCCATCTCGGTGACGAAGCGCAATGCGCCGACCTGCGGCACGACCAGCAATTCACCGTCGGAGTTGAAGAAATGGTCGTCGACCATCGAGCGGTTGGCGACATAGACATGTGCCGCCATGCCGGTCTGGCCGAGCACGTCGCCTGATGTGGTGATGCTGCGCATGCCGGCGATAAAATCGGTCGGCTCTTTCGGCATCGGCACCGGATTCCAGCGGTATTGGCCAAGCGCCAACTCATGATCGCCGACATTGGGCGCACTCTTCCACAAGGGATAGCTCGCAGGCTTGAAGCGGCCAGTGTGCTTGACGCTCGGCCGGATCCGGTAGAGCCAAGAGCGCTCATTGGTGCCGCGCGGGGCGGTGAAGGGCGAGCCCGAAAGCTGCTCGGCATAGAGGCCGTAGGCCGGCCGCTGCGGGGAGTTCCGTCCTTGTGGCAGCGAACCGGGCAGCGTCTCGGTTTCGAAGTCGTTGCCGAAACCCGGCATGTAGGAAAAGGCCATTGCTTCCTCCCCGGAATGGATCTCAATTGACCAAACTGGTTTCATTTGTAACCATTGAAAATGTAACCATCAATGGCGGCTTTGAAAAATGGCGATCAAGAGCGAAGCGTCCGACGCGCCTGAAATTCTCAATCTGGAAAATTTCCTGCCCTACCGGCTCTACCGGCTTGCCGACGCCGTCAGCCGCGAATTTTCGCGGATTTACAAGGA
>NZ_RZPQ01000851.1:0-2374 GCF_003999135.1 Mesorhizobium sp. M7A.F.Ca.CA.004.06.1.1
GCTGGCGTGTGCGCCAGGATGGCGCCCTCATTCATGCCGAGGATTTCCGCATCGGACCCGATATCGCCGCCACGCTCGACCGCCCGGCGGTTGCCGGCGGCGCGATCGCGGTGGCGACGCTGCTTCTGGTGTCGCCACGCGCCGAGGCCCTGCTCGACCGGGTTCTGGAGATCGTCGGCGAACACGGCAGCGCCAGTGCCTGGAGCGTGAAGAAATCTGGCAAGCTTCTTGCGAGGCTCTACGCCGGGGACGGCTACCGGCTGCGCCAGCGGCTGGTTCCACTCGTCGAATTGCTCAACGGAAGGGCGGGGTTGCCCAAATTATGGTCACTATAGGCCTGTCTCTACCAATCCAGGGAAACGCATGAACCTGACGCCGAGGGAAAAGGACAAGCTGCTGATCGCCATGGCGGCGATCGTGGCGCGCAAGCGGCTCGAACGCGGCGTCAAGCTCAACCATCCGGAAGCGATCGCGCTGATCACCGACTTCGTCGTCGAAGGCGCCCGCGACGGCCGTCCGGTCGCCGAACTAATGGAAGCCGGCGCTCATATCGTCAGCCGCGCGCAAGTCATGGAAGGCATCGCCGAGATGATCCATGACGTGCAGGTCGAGGCGACTTTTCCCGACGGCACCAAGCTGGTGACCGTGCACGAACCGATCCGTTGAGGAGGACAGGATGCTGGAGCTGCGTCCCAACTGCGAATGCTGCGACAAGGACCTGCCGCCGGAGGCGACGGATGCGCTGATCTGCACCTTCGAGTGCACCTTTTGCGCCGGATGCGTGGAACAGGTGTTGGGCGGCATCTGCCCCAATTGCGGCGGTGGTTTTTCGGCGCGGCCGATCCGCCCGCCAGCGATGCTGAAGAAATATCCGGCGTCGAGCAGACGCGTTCTCAAGGCTGAAGGCTGCGGTCCCAGCAAGGCGGCGTAAACACCAGACCGAGCAAAACGAAAGGCAAACAGATGATCCCCGCCAAACGCCTCTGCCTGTCGGCGATCCTGCTGCTGGCCGCTGCCATGCCGGCCTATGCTCATGTCGGCATCGGCACGGCCTCCTCCTTCACGGCCGGCTTCATGCACCCGCTTTCCGGGCTCGATCATATGACGGTGATGGCCGCAGTCGGGCTGTGGGCGGCGCTCAAGGGCGGCAAGGCGGTTCTTGCCTGGCCGGCGGCCTTTGTCTGCGTCATGCTGGTCGGCGGCGCGCTGGGTATGCTGCACATGCCGCTGCCCTTCGTCGAACCGGGCATACTGGCATCGGTCGTGACGCTCGGGCTGCTGGTGGCGCTGGCGATCGATCTGCCGGTCTCGGCCGGGGTCGCCATCATCGGCCTGTTCGCACTTTTCCACGGCCACGCGCATGGCACCGAGGTGCCGGAGAATGCCGGCGGGCTTGAATACATGGCCGGCTTTGCCATCGCCACGCTGTTGCTGCATGCCGCCGGCATCGCTGCCGGTCTCAGTCTCGGCATCCGGTTCCGTGGAGTGGCCCGTGCTGCCGGTGCCGCCTGTGCGGCGATCGGCATCGGTCTCGCCTTCGGCATCGTGTGAGGGCGACCATGATCCCCGGTGAAATCATCACGGTGGGCGGCGACATCGAGCTCAACAAGGGCCTGCCGACCGTCACCCTGAAAGTCGCCAACAGCGGCGACCGGCCGGTCCAGGTCGGCAGCCACTACCATTTCTTCGAGACCAATGAGGGGCTGAAATTCGACCGCGAGCGCGCCAGGGGCATGCGCCTCGACATTGCCGCGGGCACGGCCATGCGTTTCGAGCCGGGCCAGGAGCGCGATGTCACGCTGGTGCCGCTCGGCGGCAAGCGCGAGGTCTACGGATTTCAGCAGAAGGTGATGGGCAAGCTGTGAGATCTCAAGCTGTGAGATCTTTCGGCGCGCTCAGCTCAGTTCGATGGCTTGGCCGCGGCGTAGATGACGATCTTTCCGGGATCGTCGAATTCGACGGCAAGGACATCCTGCGCCTGCACGCGCTGCGATTCGATGGCGTTGAACAGCAGCGCGTTGGCTTCGATCTCCTTGCGCAGCTCGGTGATGTCGTCCTGATGCTGCTTGACCTTGCTTTCGATCTCCGGCGGCGGGCCGCCTTCGCTGCGCGCGGCGTCGGTGAGGAACACGATGTCGACCTTGTCGAGCTTGGACGTCTTGCGTACCGTACCGATGTTTTCACGCGTGCGGTCGATCGCCGTGTTGACGTTTGCGGCCTCAGTGGTGGCCTTGGTCTCTTCCTGCTTGACCTGCGAGCCGACGATGCGGTTGACGGTCTCCGTGCTTTCCAGCCCTTGCGCCTTCAATCCGGTAGCCGGACCGGCAGCCGCCAGGAACGCCATGGCGGCGACTGCCTGCATTCTGGTCGAGAA
>NZ_RZPQ01000852.1:0-2373 GCF_003999135.1 Mesorhizobium sp. M7A.F.Ca.CA.004.06.1.1
CCAATGGCCCGACAAGACAGCACCTGGTTATCTCGAGGCGACGCGGCTGGTTACGCTCGCCGTCGAAGGCATCTGCTGCCAGCGCATTGCGTTCGACGCCTTCACCAGGGCGGCCAAGCAACAGAACATACTGGTGGCCAGGCCCAAAAGCCGCGCCCATGACTGGCTGAACGCGGTGGCTAGCCCATGAGGATCGCGCGCCGGCCGAAAAATTGATGCAACCGGCCGCCAGCGGGGCGCGTTTATCGATGCGGTAGTTGGAGCCGCGCGCAAAGCGAAGGTGAACGCCGTGGGTACGATGAAAACCGGAGTGCCGCTCAAAGTGCGGGTGGAAGATGAGATCGAAGAGATCGACAGCGTCAGCGAAGCCGCCGATTTTCTGCAGCGTTGGCCGCTCGAGCGACGCGGCCATGTCTACCGCAGTGCGCTGAACGCCTGCAGCGCGGCGATCGCCGCGCAGATTTCCGAAGCCGACGCCATGAAGGTGTTTACCGGCTTTGCCCGGGTGACCGGCATATTGGTCGACGAGGGCAACCCGGCGATGGCGATGGACGCAAGGAGCATGCAGAGCCGCACGCCCAAGCAAGGCCGGCAAATGCCGAAATAAGGTTTTGCTTCTTTCTCCCCGTTCACGGTGAGGTGTGGTCCGCGCAGCGGACGAAAAGCCAATTGCTTGGCTTTTCGAACAGCGAACGCCCGGCAGGGCAATGAGGGGCGGCGCCAGCGCTTCGGTAAGTGGCATCTGAATCGGATGCTTGAATTTCATGTCAGCTTTCAATCCTGCCTCGTCAGCGCTGCCCCTCATCCGCCTGCCGGCACCTTCTCCCCGTGAACGGGGAGAAGAGACCAAGCCTCACCCCGTCGCCACAAATACGCGGCGCTGGAAGCGCGCCTGATGGTAGGTGCAATAGCTTTTCAGCGCCCTGGTGCGCATGCCGCAGCACAGCATGTCGGCGCCCGGCCGGCTGCCTGGCGCATCGTTTTCAGAATCCTCCTCCACCGTCAGATCCAGCGGCGCGCGGCAGCGTGAAAACAGGCAATCGATGAAACGCATCGCCACGCCATGCGGCTGCCGGCCGATGGCCGCGCGCGGCGGCGCCGGCGTCTCCAGGCGATAGGCTACGCCGTCAGCGATCAGCACGCCTACCTCGCGCACGAACGAATGGCGCCTGGGCCGGGCCACTTCACGCGCGGGGATGTCCTTGGCGGCAAGCACGCCATGCATCTTGCCGACGACAGGCGTCGCAGTCCCCGGGGCGCCAGTCGCCCGCTTGCTTTCAGCGCGCTTGCCCACCGCCTGTCTGGCTCGCGGCGGCGGCCCCTTGCCATTGGCAAAACCGATCGCGCCCAGCATGGCGTTGCGGTGCACGATGCCGATGATGGCGTCGCGCGACACCGGGCTGCCGCGCAACGCGCTGAACGCGACTGCAATCCTGGAGGCTGAAAGCCCGTCCTTCAGCCAGCGGCCGATCTCGTGCAATTCCGCGTCGCTATAGCTTGCCATATTCAGCTCCATCCAAAGTTCGGCCGCACGCCGTCGGGCAGCGTCAAGGTTCGACCCGGTGGCCGGGTCGCAGTCAGGTTGTTTTTCAAGAGCCGGCTGTCAGCCGACCAGCCTCAGCCGGATTGGGTAGATTTCCCGCCGGCAAGGTGCAGAAGCCGCGCCTCGGCCGTGTTTCTATCCAGGGCGGAAACCGCCCTGCCCGTTGGCCTGTCGAACAGGATGACGGTGCCGTCCTCGGTGCGGATGCAGGAGCGGCCAGCCGAAAAAACAGCGCCGGCGCCATGCCGGTCGGATTGGGGGCCGGAGCCGCTGGGAGCGGCGGCTCCGGCCGTTCCGGTCGCCGGAGACGGGCGGACCGGACCCGGGGCTGGTGCAGTCAAGCACCGAGCCTCGGGCTTCATCCTGGCCGGGGAGGAGGACAGCCGGGATGAAAGGGGGGCGACAGCCGCCGGGCACACCGCGCACGGGGCCGGCGCCATTGCGCCATCAAAGGTGGACAGGTTTTGCATAACCATATATAAGCATAACTCACAAATTTATGCAAGCCATTCTTTCATAGACGAGAGCCACTTTCATCACTCACATGGTCGCCATGGCAAGAACGGAACTGTCGATCAAGGTCGGGGCGGCGATCCGCAAGGCGCGCAAGCAGCGCGGCCTGGTCATGCGCCACATCGCCGAGCACAACGACACTGATGTCGCCGCCGTCGGCAATTGGGAAACCGGCCGCAATCTGCCCAAGACCGAGAACCTCCTGAAGACCGCCGCCTTCCTGCGCGTCGACCCGGTGGCGCTAGGTCAAGGGCAGGTCGTGTTTCTCGACGATGCCGGACCGGTCGCCGATGCGGAGATCGTCACCGATACCGGTC
>NZ_RZPQ01000853.1:0-2370 GCF_003999135.1 Mesorhizobium sp. M7A.F.Ca.CA.004.06.1.1
GGTAATGGTGTTGAACGGCGGATAGGCGCCCTCCGTGCCGATCTTGATTTTTTCAGCTGCCTGCGCCGACAAAGAGCCGGCAGCCATCACCAGCATGGCAGCGCCCGCTGCCGATACGATCCATTTTGAAATCTGCATTTTCTTGGTTCCCCTTGAACGCCGGCATCTTGACGGGCGGCAAGGCAGCCAAGCATGGCGCGCCGGTACAGGCAAGTATTTTGCCTTGGGGCAATGAGGTCAGCGCGCGGCGCGGAAATGCTTGGACAGCTTCAGGCCCTGCGCCTGGTAGTTGGAGCCGAGATCGGTGCCGTAGAGGGCCTGCGGCCGCTTCAGCATGTGTTCGTAGACCAGCCGGCCGACGATCTGGCCATGGTCGAGAATGAACGGCACTTCGTGGCTGCGCACTTCCAGCACCGCCCGGCTGCCGGTGCCGCCGGACGCGGAATGGCCAAAGCCCGGATCGAAGAAGCCGGCATAGTGGACGCGGAACTCTCCGACCAGCGGATCGAAGGGCGTCATCTCGGCGGCGTAGAGCGGCGGTACGTGCACCGCCTCCTGGCTGACGAGGATGTAGAACTCGTCGGGGTCGAGCACCAGTTCGCCGGCGCCGCTCTTGTGGATCGGCTCCCAGAAGTCGACGACTTCCTGCGCCGCGCGCTTGTCGACATCGACGAGGCCGGTGTGATGCTTGCCGCGATAGCCGACCAGCCCGTTCTGATCGCCGTTGAGGTCGATCGACAGCGCGATGCCGCCGCCGGAAATGTTCGGCGGCTCGGTGGCGACCAGCGTCTGCGCGCGATGCAACTCGTGCAGCTCGGCTTCCGAGAGCAGCGCATTGCCGGTGCGGAAGCGGATTTGCGACAGGCGTGAGCCGGTGCGCACGACGATCGGGAAGGTGCGGGGGCTGACTTCCAGAAACAGCGGGCCGTGATAGCCGGCAGCGATCTTGTCGAACTCGTGGCCGCGATCGGTCATGACCCGGGTGAAGATGTCGAGCCGCCCGGTCGAGCTCTTCGGATTGGCCGAGGCCGAAATATCAGCCGGCAATGCCAGGCTTTCAAGCAAGGGCACGATATAGACGCAGCCGGTCTCCAGCACCGCGCCCTCGGCAAGACTGATCTCGTGCAGCTGCAGCCGGTCGAGCTTTTCCGAGACCTTGTGGTTGGGGCCGGGCAGGAAGGAGGCCCGCACCCGCCAGGCCTTGTCGCCGAGCCTGAGGTCGAGACTGGCCGGCTGGATCTGGTCGGCGTCGAGCGCACGCGCCGACTTCAGCGCGCCGGACTGGAACAGCGCCGATATGTCCTGATCGGGAAGAATGCCTGTCTGCCGCAAGGCTCCGCTCCTAGGTCAGACGTTTTTCTTGTCGCAGGTTCTGGTCGCAAAACCGTGGAACACTTTTGCGGAACCTGCTTGGTACAAACCTCTTAATGAAGCCGGCAATTGACGCAAGCGTGGCGCGGGTCTAAAGGGTCGTTATCCCGTGGTGATTTGGCCGGTCGGCTTGCAGCCACGTTAAACAAGTCGCTAAAGGACCGTCGGGCCGCAAGGCCGTATGGACCGGTTGCGACTTTCGCGGCCGGTTTTTTTGTGTCTGGAAGAAAAGCGATGAGCACCAAGAAGCACAACTGGAAGCCTCAGACGGCACTCGTGCACAGCGGAACGCTGCGTTCCGGTTTCGGCGAAACGTCGGAAGCGATCTACCTCACCCAGGGCTATGTCTACGAAACGGCGCAGGCCGCCGAAGCCCGTTTCAAGGGTGAGGAACCGGGCTTCATCTATTCGCGCTACGCCAATCCGACCGTCGACATGTTCGAAAAACGCATGTGCGCCCTGGAAGGCGCCGAAGACGCGCGCGCCACCGCGTCGGGCATGGCGGCGGTGACGGCCGCCCTTCTGTGCAGCGCCAAGGCCGGCGACCATATCGTGGCGGCACGTGCGCTGTTCGGCTCCTGCCGCTGGGTGGTCGAGACGCTGGCGCCGAGATACGGCATCGAGGCGACGCTGGTCGACGGCACCGACATCGCCAACTGGGAAAAGGCGGTCAAGCCGAACACCAAGCTGTTCTTCCTGGAAAGCCCGACCAATCCGACGCTGGAAGTGGTCGATATCGCCGCTGTCGCTTCGCTTGCCAATTCGATCGGCGCAAGGCTGATCGTCGACAATGTCTTCGCCACGCCCCTGCAGCAGAAGCCCTTGCAGCTCGGCGCCCATATCGTCGTCTATTCGGCGACCAAGCACATAGACGGCCAGGGGCGCTGTCTCGGCGGCGTCATCCTGTCGGACAAGAAGTGGATCGACGAGAACCTGCACGACTATTTCCGCCATACTGGCCCAAGCCTGTCACCCTTCAACGCCTGGACGCTGCTGAAA
>NZ_RZPQ01000854.1:0-2366 GCF_003999135.1 Mesorhizobium sp. M7A.F.Ca.CA.004.06.1.1
GGTGGTCGGCGCCTTTGCGCAGGATCAAGTCGGCGCGGGCCCGCGTCGGCAGGATGTTCTCGCGCAGATTCTTCAAATTGATGTTGGTCCACAGGCCTTCGGCGATGGCGCGCGCCGAACTCTCCGACAGCTGCGAATAGCGGTGAAAGAAGGAGTCCGGGTTGCGGAAGGCGGTCTCACGCAGCCGCATGAAGCGGGAAATGTACCAGTTGTGGATCAGCTTCTCGTCGGCATCGATGTAGATGGCGAAGTCGAAGAAGTCCGACAGGAAAGGGACGATCTTGCCGTCCTGCGGCAGCTTGCCGGGCTGCAGGACATTGATGCCTTCGAAGATCAATATGTCGGGCCGGTCGATGGTGACGAACTCGCCAGGAATGACGTCATAAGTCAGGTGCGAATAGACCGGCGCGCGGACATCGGGCAGCGCCGACTTGATGCCCGACAGGAAGCGCAGCAGCGCGCCCACATCGTAGCTGTCGGGGAAACCCTTGCGCTCCATCAGGTTCTCGCGGCGCAGGACCTCGTTGGGCAGCAGGAAGCCGTCGGTGGTGATGAGATCGACCTTGGGGCTCGACGGCCAGCGCGCCAGCAGTTCCTTCAGCACGCGTGCGGTGGTCGATTTGCCGACGGCGACCGAACCGGCAATGCCGATGATGAACGGTGTCTTGACCACGTCGACCGCGTTGAAGAAGGCCTGGCGTTGCCGAAACAGCAGCTGGCTCGCTTCGACATGCGCCGACAACAGCCGCGACAGCGACAGATAGATGCGCGTGACCTCCTCGAGATCGACCGGATCGTTGAGCGAGCGCAGGCGGCGGAATTCGTCCGCGCTCAGCGTCAGTGGGGTATCGGCGCGGAATTGCGACCATTGCTCGGCGGAGAAGAAGCGAAAGGGGGAATACTTCTCGGTCGGCGCGAGCTGATCCATCGAGATACCTGCCCTTCCTCGCGGTCAGCCCTTGGGCCGTGACGCCTTCTCGGCGATGCCCGAACGCCGGGTGCGGCCTTCGAGTTCCCTGAGCACGTCGCTCAGCGAAACTCCCGAGAGGCCGAGAACGACGAGCCAATGATACATAAGATCGGCGCTTTCTGAAACGATGGCCGGTTTGTCGCCCCTGACGGCGGCAATCACCGTCTCGACGGCCTCCTCGCCGAGCTTCTGCGCCGCCTTGTCGATGCCGCGCGCGAACAATTTTGCCGTCCACGAATCCGGATCTCCTGAATGGGCGCGTTCCCCAATGATTTTTTCCAGATCGGAAAGCGAAAACTCGGTCATGGCGTCATCTATCTGCTTGTTTAAGCATGATCTTTTCCGAAAACCGGTTCCCACTTTTCGGGATCATGCTTTAGGGCCGATTATTCACAGAGTCCAGCCGCATCGGCAGGCCGGCGGCGGCCATATGCGCCTTGGCCTGCGCTATCGTGTAGGTGCCGAAATGGAAAATGGACGCGGCCAGCACCGCGCCGGCATGGCCGTCGCGAATGCCTTCGACCATGTGGTCGAGCGTGCCGACGCCGCCGGAGGCGATCACCGGCGCGCGCACGGCGTCTGATATCGCGCGGGTCAGCGCGATGTCGTAGCCGGCCTTGGTGCCGTCCCGATCCATCGAGGTCAGCAGGATCTCGCCGGCGCCGCGATCGACCATTTTCCGGGCGAATTCGACCGCGTCGATGCCGGTCTTTTCGCGGCCGCCATGAGTGAAGATCTCCCAGCGGTCGGTCTCACTGGTGCCCGACACCTTCTTGGCGTCGATGGCGACGACGATGCACTGGTTGCCGAACTTGTCGGCGGCCTCCGCAACGAAATCCGGGTTCTTCACCGCGGCCGTGTTGATCGACACCTTGTCGGCGCCGGCCAAAAGCAGCTTCCTGATATCGGCGACCTGGCGCACGCCGCCGCCAACGGTCAGCGGCATGAAGCATTGTTCGGCGGTACGTGCGATAACGTCGAAGATGGTCTCGCGATTGTCCGACGAAGCGGTGATGTCGAGGAAGCAGAGTTCGTCGGCGCCGGCCGCGTCATAGGCCTTGGCCGCCTCGACCGGATCGCCGGCGTCGACGAGATCGACGAAGTTGACGCCCTTGACGACACGGCCGTTCTTGACGTCGAGACAGGGGATGACACGGGCTTTCAGCATCAGCGGCCCTCTATCGTGGCGATGAGATCGTTCAGCAACTGGCCGACCTGCGGCGGAACATCGGCCTGGGCGTCGAAGGCCGGGTCGTAGGCGGAAACGGTGATGCCGACGATCGGCACCGCCAGCGCGATGGCGCACGTGGCATCGCGCAACTGTTCCGGGCTCGGCCCGCCCGAAGTGATATAGCGGTTGGCCTGCAGCTCCCGGGGATCGTGCACGTCCATATCG
>NZ_RZPQ01000855.1:0-2356 GCF_003999135.1 Mesorhizobium sp. M7A.F.Ca.CA.004.06.1.1
TCGCAATGGTCAGCAACGCCCGGCGTTTGGCGGGATCGGTCTCCCGCTCGGCCTGCTCGAAGGCCAGGAGAATTCGCCTCCGAATGCTGGTGGCGTCCTCCAGCGTCTTCAGGCCCGGGGCGAAAGGCTCCCATTCGTCGTGGCCGAAATAGGCGTGGCGGGCACCGGTGGCGAGCACCAGCGTGTCGTAGGCGACCGCGCTGCCGTCATCGAGCAGCACGCGCTTGCCGGCGCGGTCGACACCGGTGACATTGGCGAGCAGGGTCGTCACATCCTTGCGCTTGCGCAGGAGGTGGCGGATCGGCCAGGCAACCTCGGAGGTGGCCAGCGCCGTCGTCGCCACCTGATAGAGCAGCGGCTGGAAGAGGTGATGGTTGCGCTTGTCGATCATGGTGATACGCACCGGAGCGCCAGCAAGTGCACGGGTGAACTCGAGACCGCCGAAACCCGCGCCGACAACGACGACATGATGCCTGGCTTCATTCATTTCGTTCACCCCGATGGCAAGATTGGCTGTCCTGGATGTAGGTATTTTTGTGCAATGCAACAACAGATGGACGGTGCCCGAGACTCGTCGTTCCATGTCGTGAATGCACATGTTGTATCGTATCGCGAGGTATAGCGTCATCGAACACGCGATGAGGTGAGGCATGGCCAACGATCGTGACGACGATGCTCCGGCGCAGTATTCTTCGCCGCCCTGTTTCATGCACGAGCTCGATCCGGAATTCCGTGCGCCTTCGAGCGACTGGATCGATGTGAGACGCTGGCGCAAGGCCGAACGCGAACGGCTGATCGCTGCGCGTCTCGCCGTTTCGGCCGACGCGCGAGCGGTAATGTCGCAACGCATCGCCGATGGCCTCGACGCGATCATCGGCGAGATCGCCGGGCGCATGGTCAGTCTCTACTGGCCGTTTCGCGGCGAGCCGGATTTGCGGCCTTGGATGGCGTCCATAAACGAACGCGGCGGCCGCACCGCCCTGCCCATCGTCATCGACAAGGGGCACCCGCTGATCTTCCGCGCCTACAAAGCGGGCGACCGGCTGGAGAAAGGTGTCTGGAACATCCCGATCCCGGCCGAGGGCGATCCGGTGCTGCCGGACATCGTCATCTCGCCGATCGTCGGCATCGATCCCCAGAACTACCGCCTGGGTTATGGCGGCGGCTTCTTCGACCGCACGCTGGCAGCGATGCCGTTCAAGCCGCTGGTCATCGGCGTCGGCTACGAGCTGCAACGCATCGCGACCATCTACCCGCAGCCGCACGATATCCCGATGGATCGGGTGGTAACGGAGGCCAGCTAGTCCAGGCTGTGCTGAGATTCAGGTCAGGCCGAGTCGAAAATGGTCGCTTCCGAGAACGGGAGCGGAGCGTACTTTTCGTACGCGAGCACCGGAAGCGCAGGGAGCTACCATTTGCAGGCCGGCATCACCTGAATATCAACGCAGCCTAGGCCATTTCCGGCTTCATGCCCATGGCGGTCCTGTCGACGATTTCGCGTAGCGCAAAGGACGAATTGATTTTGGTCACATGCGGCATTGCCGACAGCCATTCCTTGTGGATGCGCTCATAGTCGACGAGATCCTTCGCCGCGATCCGCAGGATGTAGTCGTACTCGCCCGACATCAGGTGACAGGACAGCACGTTCGGGCAGCGTTTGATCGCCGCCTCGAAATCCGAAAGCGTCTTCTCGAACTGTCCCGACAGCGATATGTGCACGATCGCCGTCATCTGGTGGCCGAGTGCTGCATTGGAAAGCCGGGCATGATAGCCGCGGATGGTTCCGGATTTCTCCAGATTGTCGAGCCGGCGCGAACAGGCCGACTGCGACAGGCCGACCTTCTCGGCCAGTGCCGCATTGGGTATCCTGCCATCCTTCTGCAAAGCCTCGAGAATGGCGATATCAATCCTGTCGAGCCGCATTTTTCGTGAATCCTGCGAATATCCAGCTATTTCGCGCAACGATTATCGAAACCTGCCGGTTGGCGCAAGCGCATTCGCAAACACCTGCGCAACGATTCGTGGTTCACTCCATCCATACAGGGAACGAGCCCAAAGGGCCGGATCAGGAGAAGAAAATGCGCGTCGGCTGCCCCAAGGAAATCAAGAACCACGAATACCGCGTCGGCCTCACCCCCGGCTCGGTCCGCGAATATGTCGCCCATGGCCACGAAGTGCTGGTTGAGACCGGGGCCGGTGCCGGCATCGGCGCCGATGACAACGCCTATCGCGCCGCCGGCGCCACGATTGCCAAGACGGCCGCCGAGGTGTTCGCCAGGTCGGACATGATCGTCAAGGTCAAGGAGCCGCAGCCCAGCGAATGGGCGCAGCTTCGCGAAGGCCAGATCCTGTACAC
>NZ_RZPQ01000856.1:0-2352 GCF_003999135.1 Mesorhizobium sp. M7A.F.Ca.CA.004.06.1.1
CGCACCAATCTCGAGACCTGGATTGCCGGCATGGACAAATGCACCCTCTATCGCGGCCATGCGCGTTTCGAATCCGCCAACACGGTGCGCGTCGGCGACGATCTGCTGACCGCCGAAAAGATCTTCCTCAACACCGGCGGCCGAGCCTCGGTCCCAGACCTGCCTGGCATCCACGACATCGACTATCTGACCAATTCCTCGATGATGGATCTCGACGTGCTGCCGCGCCATCTCATCGTCGTCGGCGGCAGCTACATCTCGCTCGAATTCGCACAGATGTTCCGCCGCTTCGGTAGCGAAGTTACCGTCATCGAGAAGAGCCCACGCCTGACCGGCCGCGAGGACGAGGATGTCTCCGCCGCCATCCTGTCGATCCTCGAAAACGAGGGCATCACGGTCCATGTCGGCGCCGACGACATCGCTTTCGCCAGACAGGGCCAGGACATTGCCGTAACCTTCTCCGCCGGCAAACCGCCGGCGGTCGGCTCGCACGTGCTGCTGGCTCTGGGGCGGACGCCCAACACCGATGACCTCGGCCTGGAGAGGGCTGGCGTGGAGGTCGACAAGCGCGGCTTCGTCTCTGTAGACGACCAGTTGCGCAGCAGCGTGCCCGGCATCTGGGCGATGGGCGACTGCAACGGCAGGGGCGCCTTCACCCACACCTCCTACAACGACTACGAGATCGTCGCCGCCAACCTGCTGGACAACGATCCGCGCAAGGTCAGTGATCGCATCGAAGCCTATGCGCTCTACATCGACCCACCGCTCGGCCGCTGCGGCATGACCGAGGCCGCGGTGAAGAAATCCGGCCGTCGCGCGCTGGTCGGCCAGCGGCCGATGACCCGCGTCGGCCGCGCTATCGAAAAGGGCGAGACGCAGGGCTTCATGAGGATCCTGGTCGACGCCGACACCAGGCAGATCCTCGGCTGCTCGGTGCTCGGCCCCGGCGGCGACGAGGTTATCCATAGCGTACTCGACCTGATGTACGCCAAGGCGCCCGTCGACACGCTGGCGCGTGCCGTGCACATCCACCCGAATGTCTCGGAGCTGTTGCCAACCATTGCCCAGGAATTGAAGCCGCTGGTTTGACAGCCTGTTAGCGACCCATTTCAAAGCTCTTCCTTTTCTGCATCGCTGCGATGCAGCAATGCAGCTTGCGCACGGTGGCGTCCTTCGCGCAGTCTCAATTTGAACCGATTCAGTCTGGACGCCCCATGCCCTTGCCGATCCTTGCGCTTGCCATTGCGTCCTTCTGCATCGGTACCACCGAATTCGTGATCATGGGCCTGCTGCCCGAGGTCGCAGCCGACCTCGGCGTATCGATCCCTTCTGCCGGCCTGCTGGTTACCGGATATGCGCTGGGCGTCGTCTTCGGCGCGCCGATCGTGGCGATGGCCACCGCGCATTTGCCGCGTAAGCCTGTGCTGGTCGGGCTGGCCGTCCTGTTCGTCATCGGCAATCTGTTTTGCGCCATCTCGCCCAACTACTGGACGCTGATGGCCGCGCGCGTTTTCACCGCTTTCGGCCATGGCGCCTTCTTCGGCATCGGCTCGGTCGTTGCCGCCAGCCTGGTGCCGCGCAACAAACGCGCCAGCGCCATCGCGCTGATGTTCGCCGGGCTGACGCTGTCCAACATCCTGGGTGTTCCCGCCGGAACCGCACTTGGCGAAGCGTTCGGCTGGCGCTCCACCTTCGTTGCCGTGGTCGGTATCGGCCTGATCTCGGTGGCAGCGATCGCCTGGCTGGTGCCGTCCGATGTCGCCCAGCCAAGCGGTGGCGGCCTGCGCGGCGAGCTGCGCGTGCTGGGCAAGCTGCAGGTCTGGCTGGCCATGCTGATCGCGGCGCTGACCTCCGCAAGCCTGTTCACCGTCTTCACCTACATCAAACCCTACCTCACCGAGGTATCGGGCTTGTCGACCTCGGCAGTCACGTGGGTTCTGCTGCTGTTCGGCGCGGGCATGACCATCGGCAACATTATCGGCGGCAGACTGGCCGACTGGAAACTGATGCCGACAGTGATCGGCACGCTGCTGCTGATGGCCCTGCTTTTCGTTGGCTTCAGGCAGTTCGGCGCAATCGCCAGCGTTGCCGTCGGCATCGTCTTCCTGTGGGGCCTGCTCATCTTCGTCGTCGTGCCGCCGCTGCAGATCCGGGTCGTCGAGGCGGCCTCCGAGGGACCGAACCTCGCCGCCACGCTGAACCAGGGCGCCTTCAATGTCGGCAATGCCAGCGGCGCCTGGATCGGCGGCGTTGCCCTTTCCGCCGGTGTTTCCTATGCCAATTTGCCGCTGGTCGGCGCAGCACTCGCTTTGTTGGCGGTCACCGTCGCCGTGCTGTCGCAGGCGCTGGACC
>NZ_RZPQ01000857.1:0-2344 GCF_003999135.1 Mesorhizobium sp. M7A.F.Ca.CA.004.06.1.1
GAGGCCGACGATCTGATCGCCACCTATGCGAGGCTCGCCTGCGAAGCCGGCGGCGATACCACCATCATCTCCTCCGACAAGGACCTGATGCAGCTGGTTGGCGATACGGTCGCCATGTACGACCCGATGAAGGACCGCCAGATCGGCATTCCGGAAGTCATAGAAAAATGGGGCGTGCCGCCGGAGAAGATGGTCGACCTGCAGGCGCTGACCGGCGATTCGGTCGACAATGTGCCTGGTGTGCCCGGCATAGGGCCGAAGACGGCGGCGCAACTGCTCGAACAGTTCGGTGACCTCGACACGCTGCTGGCCCGGGCCGGCGAGATCAAGCAGGACAAGAGGCGCGAATCGATCATCGCCAATGCCGACAAGGCGCGCATTTCTCGTCAGCTGGTGACGCTGATGAACGATGTGCCGGTGACCGAGGGACTGGAGGATTTCGTGCTGCACGCGCCGGACGGTCCGAAGCTGATCGGTTTCCTCAAGACCATGGAATTCACGTCACTGACCCGCCGTGTGGCGGAAGCGACCAGCACCGAGGCCGGCGACGTCCAGGCCGTCGCGGTCACCGTCGAACGCGCCGATCATGCTCATGGCCCAGATGTCGGGGCCGGGTTGCCGCCGGTTGCCCGAAACGCGTCCGGCACTGAACCGGACGAAGCCGGCGGGACGGCGGAGACGTCAAAACAAGGCGATACCCCTTCCCTGCTCGCGGCACTGCGGCTGGAGCGCGCGGCCACCGGCAAGATCGATATTTCTGCCTATCATTGCATTCGCGATGTCTCGACCCTGAAAGCCTGGGTGGCCGAGGCACGGGAGGCGGGCATCGCCGCCTTCGATGTCCGGGCAACATCGGCTGATCCGATGCAGGCCGAACTCATCGGCATGGCCATCGCCACAGCGCCCGGCCGCGCCGCCTACATTCCTTTTGCCCACATGAGCGGCAATGGCGACCTGCTCGGTGGTGGCGCGCTCGAAAACCAGATTGCGCTGCGCGAGGCGCTGGCCGTGCTGAAACCGCTGCTCGAAGACCGATCGGTTCTCAAGGTGGCGCAGAATCTGAAATACGATCTTGTGATCATGAGCCGCTACGGCATCGATGTCGCGCCGTTCGACGACACCATGCTGATCTCCTACGTGCTCGATGCCGGCACGCCCCATGGTCATGGCATGGATGCGCTTGCCGAAAAGTGGCTCGGTCATACCCCTCTCCAACTCAAGGATGTGACCGGCTCGGGCAAAAGCTCCGTCGGTTTCGATCAGGTCGACATCGACAAGGCGACGGCTCATGCCGCTGAGGACGCCGATGTGACGCTTCGGCTCTGGCTGGTGCTGAAACCGCGGCTTGCCGCCAAGGGCCTGGTGTCTGTCTATGAGCGGTTGGAGCGGCCGCTGGTGCCGGTGCTGGCGCGCATGGAACAGCGCGGCATCTCGGTCGACCGGCAGATCCTGTCGCGGCTCTCCGGCGAACTGGCCCAGGGCGCCGCTCGCCTTGAAGAGGAAATCTACCAGCTCATCGGCGAACGCATCAACATCGGCTCGCCAAAGCAGCTCGGCGACATCCTGTTCGGGCGCATGGGCCTGCCCGGCGGTTCCAAGACCAAGACCGGCCAGTGGTCGACGTCGGCGCAGCTTCTCGAAGATCTCGCCGCGGAAGGCCACGAACTGCCGCGCAAGATCGTCGACTGGCGCCAGCTGACCAAGCTGAAATCGACCTATACTGATGCGCTGCCCGGCTTCATCCATCCCGACACCAAGCGCGTCCACACGTCCTACGCGCTGGCCGCGACGACGACGGGCCGGCTGTCGTCCTCCGACCCGAACCTGCAGAACATCCCGGTTCGCACCGCCGAAGGCCGCAAGATCAGGACCGCCTTCATCACCGACAAGAGCCACCGCCTGGTCTCGGCCGACTACAGCCAGATCGAGCTGCGGGTGCTCGCCCATGTCGCCGAAATCCCGCAATTGCGGCAGGCTTTCGCCGACGGCGCCGACATCCATGCCATCACCGCGTCGGAGATGTTCAACGTGCCGGTCGAAGGCATGCCTTCGGAAGTCCGCCGCCGCGCCAAGGCGATCAATTTCGGCATCATCTACGGCATTTCGGCCTTCGGTCTCGCCAATCAGTTGTCGATCCCGCGCGAGGAGGCAGGCAACTACATCAAGAAGTATTTCGAGCGCTTCCCCGGCATCCGAGACTATATCGAGGAGACCAAGGCCTATGCCCGCGAGCATGGCTTTGTCGAAACGATCTTCGGCCGCCGCATCCATTACCCCGATATAAGATCGTCCAATCCCTCGCTCCGCGCGTTCAACGAGCGCGCCTCGATCAACGCCCGCCTGC
>NZ_RZPQ01000858.1:0-2338 GCF_003999135.1 Mesorhizobium sp. M7A.F.Ca.CA.004.06.1.1
GAATAAACCATGGCGAGCGTAGCGGCTGCTAGCGACCACGCGAGTGGGGTCTGGATCAAAGTGTGGGGGACGATTACCGACGCAAAACCCGCACCAGTGGCAGTGGCCACGGTCAGGAAAAGTCGCATCAAGGCCAAGGCTTGATTATCTGAGGCTATAATTAGACCAACCAAAGCGTTGTGCCTGAAGCGCGCGTCTTCGATTGCTAACTTCCAATCATCAGGATTGAGCATCGCTGTCCTTAGTTCTTGGCCGCATCACATGCGAGCTTCTTTTCCGCTCTTCCCAAGCGCTTGTAGAAATCGTATCCCGATAAGCCTACCTCTTTGGTCCCCTTAGTTCTTCTAAGGTGTGACCGGGGCACAGATACTTAGGAGCGCGGCTCTATCACACGAGGCAAACCCGGCTTGCGTTAACCGGCGCTCGGATGATCTTCTCCCTCGGGAGAGATCGAGCCCAGTCCAAAGAGCCCGCCGAGCCCCAGTAGCCCACCACCGGTCGGAGCAGACCCTTTACCGTCAGGCTCACGCATTAAAGCTTCCGCGATACGTTGAAGCTGCATCCGGCCTTCGATCAGTCTTAATTCGTTATCGATCTTGTTGATGTTGTCGATGTGGCTAAGGAGTGTGCCTGTGGACCAATCTGTGGCGGGCCACTCAAGCTTGCTATTCGCCGACACCCGGAAGAACTCAACCCCATCAGATACGCTGCTAGCTCGAAATGGCGTGTGAGCAACGATATTGCGAAGCTCACCGCACTTCCTGGCCTGCTTTGCCAGTTCATCGAATTTCGCCGCTAGACTTCGATCAGAGATAAAGTGATCAACCAGCGTACGCAGAGTTTTGATCTTCTCATCGAAACCCATGTTTCTATTGATGATGACACGGCGGGCACCACTGACGCCAAGCACCTCTCCCAGAGCGTCTCCGATGCCAGCCTCAAGAAGTGCGAAATAGCCCATAAATGCACCAATTAGATAGAATGCTCTCGCGTCCGGACCCATTTCGAGTAGTTCGCTCTTGGTCAGCATTCAGGCAGCCTACCGAGTCTTTACCGATATAGCTATTGGACAGCCACCCGGCCGCTCATGAGAACCCCTGTTCTTTCGCAGTAGACGCATTGGTCCTCAAAGTCGTCCATGCAGAGCTGCCCTAGCAGTTCTCTCTTTGGTGTGGCCGAGGGTGCTTAGGGAGACTGCCGTAGTCAGGAGACCACCTACAAAGACCGAAGCATCCCCTGCTCCTTAGCAGCCTCCTCAAAGGCCTTCTGGACATCCTGGGGTGACGCTCGGTCCTCGAAGCAGTCGATGCAGAGCTGCACCGCCTTGTTCCACTTCGGTCCCTTCTCGGGCCACTTCATGAGTTCCTCAGCGGCGGTCTCGACGTTGCTGACGCCCAGCGTGATGCCGACCTTCTCGGTTCTGACGGGGACCACAGGGCTGAACCAATGGAGTTCCATCAGATGAACCTACGGTGGGAGAGCCTGCACTTGAGGTCTTCGGCATTCAGTAGGTCTACGAGATCGTCCGCATATTCCCTATTGAGGCCTATCGCTGGCCAACCATCAGGCGAAACCGGCTGCCCGGTGAACACGTCGAACACCGTCCAGGTCCCGTCTGGGTCTCTCCTCAGGTCGTACCTCAACTGCCTCATCAGGGTAATTTAGGGTTTCCTGATGAGCCTCTTCAATGGCGTCGAGCAATGAGGCTAGAGTTGGTGGTAACTCAGGGTCAACTTCCAGCCCGAAGGCCTGCTGAACCTGGTGGCGGTTGTCCTCGTTTCGGATCAGCTCCAGCAGATGGTCGGCAACGGTCTTGTGACCGGCTTTGTCACGCTTCGTCATCAGGGAGTCCCCACGAGTCCTGGCGCCTTTAACTTATTGTCCGATAAATGGTTCCATTGGGTCTTGCCTTAGGTCGTACCTCTGCTGTGCCATGAGGTCATTCGTTGCGTTTCCGATCTAACTCGTCAAGCATGGACCGATGCTGCTCGGACATATCCCAATCCACTGGGAGGTTCAGCAGTTGGCGGATTTGATGGCGCAGTGTCTCTGAAGTAATCCACGTCCGAATGAGACGCGATGTAGCCTGCTGTTGCTCGGGAGAAAGCTCTTCCATGGTCAGCCCACACGGTTAGCACCGAGCCCAACCCTTTGGTGACCTTAATGGTTCCCCCGAAGGATTGCCTGAAGAGATTTAGAGCAGCGCCTATTTCGGCGCGAGGGCCTGAAGCAGTTCATCGCCGCGAAGCCCGGATTGGTATGCTCCCATTAGGCTTTCGGCGGCTGTGGTAGCTTCAGGGCTTCGGCGGGTGATCCCACGCAGCGAACAGAGTTGATC
>NZ_RZPQ01000859.1:0-2331 GCF_003999135.1 Mesorhizobium sp. M7A.F.Ca.CA.004.06.1.1
GAGACAGGTCTTAGAGGTTTTCGACATAGTCCGTAATTTCCTGCCTTGTGGCCTTGCGCAGCGAAATAACGCGGATGGCGTATCGTCGCTCGACATAAACCATCACATGGACGCCAGTTCCGATCAGACCGATGGCAACGAGGCGGTCCTCGCCAAAGTCCTCGCTGTCGTCGAGCCTGATAGCGGCGTTGGCGAAGTCGAAGGATGGTGCGATCGCAAAATCCACGCCATGCTTGGCCCTGTTCATCCTGGCCTTGTTTTCATCCCACTCGAACTGCATCGCCGCCGGTGCGTTCCCATAAATTATGTATACACAAAAATAGAGCCTAACGCAACATTTCCGTATATACGATAATTATTCCAGCGGTCAAACCTAGCTGACGCCTTCAGGCGCCGGACGGCGTCTCTTCCAGCTCGGCCGTCTTGGTGCCGATGGTCATCGCATTGCCGCGCCAGTCGACGGCGCCGCCGAGCCAGCCGCGTCCCCACATCGCCGGCAGGATCAGGTCGCGCGCCATGATCGCGGCGACCATGCGTGGCGACAGGTACCAGCCCTTGGACCAGGCCAGGGCGCACTCCGGAAGGTAGAAGGCCGCCAGTACGGCAATGGCGGTTGCCCAGAGGCTGAAACCGGCACTGGCTGCGGCAATCAGCGCAAGCACCAGCGGCACCAAGGCGCCGGTCAGGATTTCGGGTGCGAAGAACAGCGGGAAAGTGACGCGGCGCAGGCGCGCCCAGCGGGCCTGACGCGACCAGATCTCGTCAAATGAGCGCCGGCCAAGCGGCTGCTCGAAGGGGGCGGCGACGAGATTGACGCGCAAGCCGAGGCTGTTCACCAGCTTGGTCGCGGCGGCGTCCTCGGCGATCTCGGCGGCCAGCGCGCGGATGCCGCCATTGGCGTCGAGCATCGGCTTGTTCCAGAGCATGCTCTTGCCCTGGGCAAAGCCAAGGCCGAGCGCCTCGCCGGCATATTGCCAGCGCGCCTGCAGCGTGTTGAGGAAAGCGCATTCGACCTCGGCCCAGAAGCCGGCAGGCCGGGAGCCGATCGGCGTCGAGCAGACAAGGCCGGTGCCGGACCGCCAGGCAGCCATCAGGTGCTGGACGTAGTCTCTCGGCATCAGCACGTTGGAATCGGCCAGGACGACCCAGTCGTGCCGCGCCGCTTCCCAGCCCTTGACGCAATTGTTGAGTTTCGGATTGGCGCTGATGCGGTCGTCGCCGATAAGCAGCCGGGCCGGAACTTTCGGAAACCGGACGATCGTCCTGTTTATCAATTTGACCACCGGATCGTCGGCATGGGCAACGCAGAAAATCAACTCGTAGCGCGGCCAATCGAGCGAGAAGGCGCGTTCCAGCGTCTCCTGCGTGAACGGCTCGACGCCGCGCGACGGCACGACGATCGACACCGGCCGCGGCTTGGCGGCCGGCGGCCCAATGGTGTGGCGCCGTTTCAGACGCGAAGCGGCGAGCACGATGCTGGCGAGATTCGAGAGGATGAGGACAGTTGAAAGCGTGGCGGCTATGAGAGTGAGTTCCATCGAGATCCGGTCACTCCAGGAAAACCGGTCCGCAAGATGGCCGGTTCAACAGTTCAGCAGAGCGCCCGAGTCGCGCATCACCAGTCCGCGCACACCATCATTGTCATATGTCACTTAAATGACATTCTTTGTCGGCACCTGCCCGCGAGGTCGGCCAGAGGAGGCTTCGGTCGGTTGACCTAACCGCACAGAGCGCCGAAAGTTCCGCTGGAACCGTTTTTTGGAGCCGCTTATGTATAGCGCCGTCACGCGCAACATCGAAGTGCAGGTCAGGCCGTTCTATCTGGAGGACCGCTCGGATCCCTCGGAGAACCGCTATGTCTGGGGCTATCAGATAACGATCGACAATCAGTCGGACGACTTCGTGCAGCTTCTGTCGCGCTATTGGCATATCACCGACGGCACTGGCCGGGTGGAGGAGGTGCGCGGCCCCGGCGTCGTCGGCGACCAGCCCGAACTCAATCCCGGCGACAGCTACCAATACACGTCCGGTTGCCCGCTCTCGACACCATCCGGCATCATGGTCGGGCACTACACGATGCGCAACAAGCGGGGCGAGACATTCGACATCGCCATTCCGGCGTTTTCGCTGGACCTGCCGGGGACGCGGCGGACGGTGAATTAGCGTCTTTCTCCCCGTTCTACGGGGAGAAATGCCCGGCAGGGCAATGAGCGACTATCTGTGGTGTCAAGTTGCATTGGCGAACTCCATGCGCGCATCGCGTGCTTTTGCATTGAGAATGACGAGGAGTTTTCGCGCCAGCGCCATGCGGATGACCATTTTGGTTTTGCC
>NZ_RZPQ01000085.1:0-13066 GCF_003999135.1 Mesorhizobium sp. M7A.F.Ca.CA.004.06.1.1
GCCCACCATAGCTGCGCTTGCGCTCGGCGGGACGCAGGCGCTGGAAGGTGTCCGACACCGGCTCTTCGTCGCTGGAAAAGACATCTGCCTCGTCCTCCGCCTCGTCGGCATCCATACCTGGAAGAGGCGTGTCGGCGCGAGCCGGCTGGGAAGGCGCCGGCGTCGCCCTTTGCCAGCTCGGCTCGACCTTGGCGGCAGGTGGTGGCGCGGGCTGATAAGATTCAGGCTTTGCAGCGGGCGGTGCGGGCCAGGCCGATTCGGCCTTGGCCGGCTGCCGTGTATGGCTCGGCTGATTCTTGTTGCGATCGATCGATGAAAAGATGTGTTCCAGCTCCGCCAGCGGATCGGTCTCCGGCAGGCTCTTGGCATAGTCCCGCTCGACACTCGCGATCGCGTCTTCCAGCGAACGCATCTGCGTGGCTATGGCTTCGGCGGCCGGCGGCGGCGAATATTCCTCAAGCTTCTTCGCCAGCATGGTGCGAACGCTGGCATAGATGCGCGTACGCTTTTCCGGCGTCTCGTCGCCATGCTTGCCGAGCGCCTTTTTCAGAATAGCAACGTAATCTGCCATGCTTCAGTCGACCTGTATTTTGTTTCCGCGCCGGCCCCCGCAAATCGGCCGCGATGCCCGGAAAGGCTTCAGAAACTAGTCTTGAAACGGATCGGTCACAAGTATCGTGTCGTCGCGTTCCGGGCTGGTGGAAAGGAGTGCTACCGGGGCACCGATGAGCTCCTCGATGTAGCGGACATACTTGACGGCCTGGGCCGGCAGATCGTTCCAGCTGCGCGCGCCGGCAGTGGTGCCTTTCCAGCCCTCGAGCGTCTCGTAGACCGGTTCGACACGTGCCTGGGCGCCCTGGCTGGCCGGCAGATAATCGATCATCTCGCCGTCGAGACGATAACCCGTGCAGACCTTGATCTCGTCCAGCCCGTCAAGCACGTCGAGCTTGGTCAGCGCGATTCCCTTGATGCCGTTGACAGCGACGGCCTGGCGTACCAGCACCGCGTCGAACCAGCCGCAGCGGCGCTTGCGGCCGGTGACGACGCCGAATTCATGGCCGCGCGTGCCGAGGAATTCGCCGACCTCGTTCTTCTGCTCGGTCGGGAACGGACCCTCGCCGACGCGTGTCGTATAGGCTTTGGTGATGCCGAGCACATAGCCGATGGCGCCTGGGCCGACGCCGGAGCCGGCGGCAGCCTGTCCGGCAACCGTGTTCGACGAGGTTACGAACGGATAGGTGCCGTGGTCTATGTCAAGCAGCGTGCCCTGCGCGCCCTCGAACAGGATACGCTCGCCAGCCCGGCGCTTGTCGTCGAGGATCTTCCAGACCCGGTCCATATAGGGCAGGATGTCGTCGGCGACCGAGGTCAATTCCTGCATGATCGCGTCATGCGTGACTTCCGCATGGCCAAGCCCCCTACGCAGCGCATTGTGGTGCGTCAGCAGCCTGTCAACCTTCACGGGCAGTGTTTCCAAATCCGCCAAGTCCATCACCCTGACCGCGCGCCGGCCCACCTTGTCCTCGTAGGCGGGGCCGATGCCACGACGGGTCGTGCCAATCTTCGTCCCGGAATTGGATGCGGCGTCCTCACGGAATCCGTCCAGCTCCCGATGCAGGGACAGGATAAGCGCTGTGTTTTCGGCTATTTTCAGGCGATCCGGTGCGACTTCGACACCTTGCGCCTTGAGCTTGGCCACCTCGGCGACGAAAGCATGCGGGTCGAACACGACGCCATTGCCGATGATGGACAGCTTGCCCTGGCGCACGACGCCCGACGGAAGCAACGACAGCTTGTAAACCTTGCCGTCGACGACCAGCGTATGGCCGGCATTGTGGCCGCCCTGGAAACGCACCACGACATCGGCCCGCTCCGACAGCCAGTCGACGATCTTGCCCTTGCCTTCGTCACCCCACTGCGAGCCGACGACCACCACATTGGCCATGTTTCTTTTCCCTTGAGACGCCGCCAAGCGGCTTGAATATGGTTCGAAACGACAGGCCTCTATAACGTCAAGACCTCGCGAGCGCGACCTTTCTTTGCCGTCGAAAATGCCCTGAGGCACAACAATTTTCGGCTTTGACATCATTTACTTGGGCGAGTGACCGCAATAGGCCGGCAAACACCGCAGCTCCGGCGACTGGAATCCCGCGATGCATCGAAGCGCCTACATATTCCTGCTGCTCACCACCTTGCTCTGGGGCGGAAATTCGGTGGCCGGCAAGCTGGCGGTCGATCACGTCTCGCCGATGACGCTGGTCTTTCTGCGCTGGGTGCTGGCCGTGGCGATCATGCTGCCCATCGGCTGGAAGACCATCCAGAAGGACTGGCCGGTCGTCCGCAAGCACTGGTTCGTGCTGGTCGCCCTCGGCGCCAGCGGCTTCACCCTGTTCAACACCATCTTCTACACGGCGCTCAACTACACGACAGCGATCAATGTCTCGATCGAACAGGCGGCGATGCCGATCCTGATCATGACTGCCAATTTCGTCTTCTTCCGCCTGCGCGTGAACTGGGCGCAGATTGTCGGCGTCGTGCTGACCATCGCCGGCGTGATCCTCACCGCCTGCCATGGCGACCCGCGCCGGTTGTTGACGCTGGAACTCAATTTCGGCGACGCCATCATGCTGGTCGCCGTGTTTCTCTACAGCGGCTATTCGGTCGGACTGCGGTTGAAACCGGTGATGCATTGGCAGAGCCTGATGCTGGCCCTGTCGGTTGCGGCACTCGTCACTTCGCTGCCGTTCTTCCTGTGGGAGGTCGTCGCCGGCAAGGTCATCATGCCCGATGCGCGCGGCTGGACCGTCATCGTCTATACGGCGATCGGCGCCTCCGTCGTTTCGCAGATCTTCTACATCAGAGGCAACGAACTGATCGGCGCCAACCGCGCCGGCCTGTTCATCAATCTGGTGCCGATCTTCGGCACGCTGCTGTCGGTGCTGATCGTCGGCGAGACGTTCCACCTCTATCAGGCACTGGCTTTGGTGCTCGTGCTGGGCGGCATCGGGCTTGCCGAATACAGCGGGCGCAAGATGGCGGTGGCGGACCACCGCAGATGACATGTGGCGGCTGACGCTCTCCCCGTTGCAGCGATTCACGCGAACAGCATGGATCTAGCCAATGGCCCGGAAACAGCGGCATAAACCCTGCCGCGTCCTCACTTGGAACATTTCACCTCCAGCGGAGTTTGAACGGCAGGGAGGCGACATGATGAGCCCGAACCCTCGCAGCACGGCAAGCATTGCCGGTCACCCTATCCATCCCATGCTGATTCCGTTTCCGATTGCCTTTTTTGTCGGCGCCTTCGTTTGCGATCTTATCTTCTGGCGAACAGCCGATCCCGGATGGGTCACCGGGTCGCTTTGGCTTCTCGGCGCAGGCCTGATCGATCATGGCAGCCCTGGCTGCGCTTGCCGGCCTGACGGATGTTCTCGGCGATGTTCAGATCCGCAATCTCACGACGGCATGGCTCCATGCCGGCGGCAATGTACTCGTCGTGTTGATCGAGCTTTACAACTGGTACTCGCGGTATGCCGGCGGAGCGGCGGCCGTGATGCCAACCGGCTTCGTCCTATCGCTGATCGTGGTTCTCATCCTGCTGTTTACGGGCTGGAAGGGTTGGGAACTGGTCTACCGACATCGCGTGGCTGTCTCCGATGGATCCGACGAGTTGACCTGAACCGGCCGCCGCGGCGGCCGGCCTCAACGAGGGGGTCGGCGACCGCCTGTCCTCGATCACATCGCGTTGATGTCGAACTGCAGCCGCTTGGCCGAGTCGATCGACTTATGCGCCTTGACCTTTTCCAGCACGGCTTCCGGGAACGGCGCGTCGAGATAGAGCAGCGCTATGGCATCGCCGCCCGGCCGGTTGCGGCCGAGCTGGAAGTTGGCGATGTTGACGCCGTTCTCGCCGCAGACGGTGCCGAGCAGGCCGATGATGCCCGGCGCGTCGGCATTGGTGGTGTAGAGCATGTGCTGGCCGACCTCGGCATCGAGGTTGATGCCCTTGATCTGGATGAAGCGTGGCTTGCCATCCGAGAAGCATGTGCCGGCGATCGAGCGCGTCATGTGCTCGGTCTTCACCGTAAGCTTGATGTAGCCGTCGAACACGCCCGATTTGTCGCGCTTGACCTCGGCGACGATGATGCCGCGCTCCTTCACCATGATCGGCGCCGACACCATGTTGACGTCGGAGACCTGAGGCCGGATCAGCCCGGCGAGTGCGGCGCTGATCAGCGCGCGCGTATTCATCGTCGCGGTGGAGCCGTCGAACAGGATCTCGACCTCCTTGATCGGATCCTCGGTGACCTGGCCGACGAAGGCGCCGAGCACTTCGGCAAGCTTGACGAAAGGCTTCAGCCGCGGCGCCTCCTCGGCGGTGATCGACGGCATGTTGATGGCGTTGGAGACGGCGCCCTTGATCAGATAGTCGGCCATCTGCTCGGCAACCTGGAGCGCGACATTCTCCTGGGCCTCCGTCGTCGAGGCGCCGAGATGCGGCGTCGCCACCACATTCTCCATGCCGAACAGTTCGTTGTTCTCGGCCGGTTCGACCTCGAAGACGTCGACGCCGGCGCCGGCCACCTTGCCGCTCTTCAGCGCCGCGATCAGGTCGGCCTCGACGACCAGCCCGCCACGAGCGCAGTTAATGATGCGCACGCCCTTCTTCATCTTGGCGATCGCCGCGGCATCGATGATGTTGCGCGTCTTGTCGGTCAGCGGCGTGTGCAGGGTGATGAAATCGGCGCGGGCGAACAGTTCGTCGAGCTCGACCTTGTCGACGCCAAGCTCCTCGGCACGGCTGTCCGACAGGAACGGGTCGAACGCGATGACGTGCATCTTGAGGCCAACGCCGCGCGTCGCGACGATCGAACCGATGTTGCCGCAGCCGATGACGCCCAGCGTCTTGCCAGTGATCTCGACGCCCATGAATCGGTTCTTTTCCCATTTGCCGGCATGGGTCGAAGCGTTGGCTTCCGGTATCTGGCGGGCAAGCGCGAAGATCATTGCCACCGCATGTTCGGCTGTCGTGATCGAATTGCCGAACGGCGTGTTCATCACGATGATGCCCTTGCGGCTTGCCGCCGGGATATCGACATTGTCGACGCCGATGCCGGCACGGCCGATGACTTTGAGATTGGTAGCGGCGTTGATCAGTTTTTCGGTGACCTTGGTCGCCGAGCGGATGGCGAGGCCATCATACTGGCCGATCACTTCGGCGAGCTTTTCCTTGTCCTTGCCGAGATCGGGCAGATAGTCGACCTCGACGCCACGATCCTTGAATATCTGCACGGCGGTGGGGGAGAGTTTGTCTGAGACGAGAACGCGGGGCGCCATGGCGGCCTCCTTGAAATGGATTTGATCCTGATGGGAATGGGCGACCCGAAGGCCGCCGCGAATGATCTCAGGCCGCCGCTTTGAGCGACGCCTTCTGCGCGGCGAAGGCCCAGTCGAGCCAGGGCAGCAGCGCCTCGAGATCCGACGTCTCGACCGTCGCGCCGCACCAGATGCGCAGGCCGGGCGGTGCGTCGCGATAGGCACCGATATCGTAGGCGACGCCTTCCTTGTCGAGCACCGACACCAGCCCCTTGGCGAAAGCCGCCTGCCCCTCGGCGTCGAGCGCGGACACGTCCGGGTCGGTGAAGGACAGGCAGACGGACGTGTTCGACCGTGTCGCCGGCTGGACGGCGAGATGACCGAGCCAGGAGGATTTGCCGACAAAGCGATCGAGGACGGCCGTATTGGCATCCGCCCTGGCGATCAGCGCGTCGAGACCGCCGGTCGACTTCGCCCAGTTGAGCGCATCGAGGTAATCCTCGACGCACAGCATCGAGGGGGTGTTGATGGTCTCGCCCTTGAAGATGCCTTCGATCAGCTTGCCGCCCGAGGTCAGGCGGAAGATTTTCGGCAGCGGCCATGAAGGCTTGTAGGTCTCCAGCCGCTCGACGGCGCGAGGCGACAGGATCAGCATGCCGTGAGCGCCCTCGCCGCCCAGCACCTTCTGCCAGGAGAAGGTGACGACATCGAGCTTTTCGAAGTCGAGCCTCTGCGCGAATGCGGCGGAAGTCGCATCGCAGACGGTCAGGCCCTTGCGGTCCGCGGGAATGAAATCGCCGTTCGGCACGCGCACGCCCGACGTGGTGCCGTTCCAGGTGAAGACCACATCGCGGTCGAAATCGATCTTGGTGAGATCAGGCAGTTCGCCGTAGCCGGCTTCGATCTTGCGCACGTCGGCGAGCTTCAACTGCTTGACCACGTCGGTGACCCAGCCGGAGCCAAAGCTCTCCCAGGCGACCATGTCGACGCCGCGCTCGCCAAGCAGCGACCACAGCGCCATCTCGACCGCGCCGGTGTCCGACGCCGGCACGATGCCGATGCGGTAACCCGCCGGGACCTGGAGAATTTCCCGCGTCAGCTCGATCGCCTGTTCGAGCTTGGTCTTGCCGATCTTGGCGCGGTGGGAACGGCCGAGCGCGGCATTGTTCAGCGCCTCGACCGACCAGCCGGGACGTTTTGCACAGGGACCTGAGGAAAAATTGGGGTTTGCCGGACGGAGTCCGGGCTTCGTATGCGTCGTCATCGTGGTCTATCCTTCCAGATAGTGGCCCCTCGTTGGGGAGGGGTGGCCCACGGACGGCGATATGCGTTCAGACTTCGGGCGTCAAGAGGAAAGTTTTTGTCGCTGCCGGGATACCGGCGATCCCTGATCAGGATGTCGTGACTTCAGACGCAAACGGCGGACCCCGAAAGATCCGCCGTCTGCGTTTTCGTGCATGCCGTACCTACTACCAAAGATCGTAGCGCAGCCCAAGCTTGACCTGATGATTGCTGATCCCCTTGCGGATCGGATAGGAATCTAGGCTCTCGGCGGCTACATATTCGGCGTCCGGGGCGGAGAAATACTGATAGCCCAGGTCGACGGAAACGTTCTTCGATACCTGATAGGCGAGGCCCGCATTCAGCGTGTAGGCCAGCGAGTACTGGGTCTTGCTGTCACTTACAGCAAAATCGTCCGTGTCGTCGCCATTGTCGGTGAAATAGCTTGCCGACAGGGTGCGCTTGCTGCGGACGATGCCGATACCGGCGCCGAGATAGGGTGTGATGCCGACATAGGTGCCAAGATCGACATAGCCGTTGAGTATGCCCGACAAGGCGTAGTTCTTAAGGGATGCCGACGCCACGGTCGGCTCTGCGGCAGTCGCTGAATCGTCATAGCCGACGCCGATCTCGTTGCCGGGCAGATAGCCGAGATTGAGGTCGGCGCGCAGATAGTCGTTGAAATGGTAGCCGAAGCCGATGCTGGCAAAGATCGGATCTTCCTTGTCGCTGAAGGCTGCGGTTTCGGTGGCGAAATCATGATTGTCGAAGCTCTTCTGCGCCAGATAGGAGACGTCGCCGCGCAGATACCAGCCGGAACCGACCTCGACCGGGACGTAGTCGGGCGCCTGGTCGACATAGATCGGCGGATCGTAGTCGGCCGCGTGCACCGGCGTCAGCGGCAGGAAGGCCAGTGCACCGAGCGCCAGCGCCATACGCGATGTAAGTTTCATGGTCCCCGACTCCCGAATTTGGCGCAGCCCGCAATCGCAGCGGCAGCCATCGTTTCAAGGAGCATTGTTAACCATAGTGGTTAAGTGCCGGTTAAGGCTAACAGAGCGTTAGCGAATTCATTTCCCCTGTCGATTCCAGGCGGCCCAACGAAAAACCGCCCGGCTGAGGCCGGGCGGTTTGTGAAGAATGCAAGTAATGTAGATGCTGTTACTTGGTGTAGATCGGCTCGGGTTCGGGCTGGTAGGCCACGACCGGCGCGGCGCAACCGTTGCTGCCACCGAACTGGTAGCGCAGGCCACCGCGCACTTCGTGCGTGTTGATGCCACGATCGAAGCCGGGACCGGAGCTGGTGATGTTCCAGTCGAACATGCGGCCGCCCTGAATATGGGAGAAGCGGTAGCCGGCATCGAGAATGATCTTGTCGGTCAGGCAGTACGAAGCGCCGGCCATCAGACCGTAGGCGAAACGCCAGCTTGATCTGCCGGGATTGAACTCGGTGGTGTTCGGGTCATAGACATCATCCCACTTGACGCGGGCGCCGCCGATGCCGGCGCCAACGTAAGGCGTGATGCCATGGTAGGTGCCGAGATCGACATAGGCGTTGGCAAGCAGCAGCAGGGCGCTCATCTTCGATACTTCGGTCGAAGTACCGTTGATGTCCGAGGTGCCGCCGTTGAAGTTCGACTTGAACCAATAGTCGGCCGTCAGGTCGGTCCGGAAGTGGTCGTTGATCTTGTAACCAACGCCGGCACCGAGCGAGAAACCGCCCTTGAGCTTGCCGAAATCGAAACTTCTGGTGCCGGGCGTGACCGTACAGTTACAGGGATCGACGGTGTAGGTCATATAGTCGATGCCGCGCACGGTCGACTTGTGATAATCGATATCGCCGCGGATATACCAGCCGCCGACCTCGACCGGCTGCTCGTAGATGGCCTGAGGCGGAGCCTCTTCAACCATCGGCTCCGGCAGATCGGCCGCGAACAACGGCCCTGCCAACCCTGCGAACAGGAAGGCGAGCAGGGCCTTTCTTGCTGTCTTGAACATGCTTGTCACCCCTGAGAAGCTCGGAACGGCGAACCCGCCCGAAATGCGATTGGCTTTCAGTCGTGGATAATGAATTGCAAAGGTTAAAAGGCGTTTAACCCTGTTGCTTAACCACGAATCTCGAAACTTCTAGGGATAGGCGCGAGATTTACGGACACCGAACAAAGTGGCGGCTGACAAGAAAAAGCCCGCCGAGGGGCGGGCCTTGGACCGGTTAAGGGAGCGCGGCGCGCCTGGTTGTCAGATCCACGTCCTGCTGGACGCGCTGGGATCAAGCGGCGCTGCGCGTTTCCGAGATGATGTCCACTATGCCATTGACCACGGACTCGACCAGTTGCGGGTCGTCGCCTTCGGCCATCACGCGGATCAGCGGCTCTGTCCCTGATGGCCGGATAACCAGCCGTCCGGTCTTGCCGAGGCGGTTGCGGGCGTCTTCGATGGCGGCCTTGACCGGCGCCTCCTCAAGCGGCTTGCCGCCGGAAATGTGGACGTTCTTCAGGAGTTGCGGCACGGGTTCGAATTTCTTCGACAGTTCGCTGACCGGCCGCCCCTGCCGCTTGATGCAGGCGAGCACCTGCAGCGCCGAGACCAGGCCGTCGCCGGTCGTCGAAAAGTCGGACAGCACGATATGACCCGACTGTTCGCCGCCGACATTCAAGCCATGCGCACGCATATGCTCGACGACATAACGGTCGCCGACCTTGGTGCGGTGCAATTGCAGCTTCATGTCGCCGAGGAAGCGTTCGAGGCCCAGATTGGACATCACGGTTGAGACGACACCACCGCCGGCAAGCCGCCCGCTCTGGTGCCAGGATTCGGCGATCAGCGCCATGATCTGGTCACCATCGACGATCGCGCCGTTTTCATCGACGATGACGACACGATCGGCGTCGCCGTCGAGCGCGATGCCGATGTCGGCGCGCACTTCGTGCACCTTCTTTTGCAGGCCGGCCGGATGGGTCGAGCCGCATTCCTTGTTGATGTTGAAGCCGTTGGGCTCGACATTGATGGCGACGACTTCGGCGCCCAGTTCCCACAGCGCCTCGGGCGCCACCTTGTAGGCCGCGCCATTGGCGCAATCGACAACGATCCTCAAGCCGGCGAGCGACATCGAGCGCGGCAAGGTGCGCTTGGCGAATTCGATGTAGCGGTCATGCACGCCGTCGACGCGCTTGGCGCGGCCAAGCCCGTCGGAATCGGCGAGCGCCAGTTCGATATCCTTGTCGAGCATGCTCTCGATGCGCTCCTCGATTTCGTCGGAGAGCTTGTAGCCGTCGGGTCCGAACAGCTTGATGCCGTTGTCGTAATAGGGGTTGTGCGAGGCCGAGATCATGACGCCGATATCGGCGCGCAGCGAACGCACCAGCATGGCGACAGCCGGCGTCGGGATCGGGCCGAGCAGGAACACGTCCATGCCGGCGGCACAAAGACCGGCGACCATGGCATTCTCGATCATATAGCCGGAAAGCCTGGTGTCCTTGCCGAGCACGACACGATGTCGATGGCTGCCGCGCTGGAAGGAAAGGCCGGCGGCCATGCCGACCCGCATAGCGATTTCAGCCGTCATCGGAAACTTGTTGGCGCGTCCGCGAATGCCGTCCGTGCCGAAATAATTCCCTGCCATGCTAGTCAGCTTCCTCGACGTTTCTTCCCCGGCACGTCATGCCACAATTGGCCAGGGCGCTATGATCACATTGTGTGATTATACGTTACCAATCCTTAGAAAACCATTGTTGTGCACTGCACACACGTGGCCGCAACCTGACATGCCCAGACTGCCATGTTGCAATATACAAGTCATGCGAGCCTTTCAGCGCGGATGCACCAGGAAAATCTTGCTCTGAACCAGACAACGGACAACGATTTCATCACCTTATCGGGAGAAACCGGTTTTCGGCGATATATACGCCACTTAGCATCTGGCGCAACCGCCCGTTGAGCGATATTGATCTGCAGGGACGTATCATGGGCTGCTGCAACGGAGAAACGCTATGCTCATCCACCGACTTGCCACTTTGACCGGCCTCGCCGTCGCGACCTTGTTCCTGGCCGCGCCAGCCAACGCACTGACGATGGCCGAGTGCAGCACGAAATACAACGCCGCCAAGGATGCGGGGACACTCGCCGGCGCGACCTGGAACCAGTTCCGCAAGGCTCAGTGCGGCACCGACGCCGCCGCGACGACCGACGCCAAGCCGGCCGATACCACGAAGGCTGCCGAGACGAAGCCGGCCAAGGCAGCCAAGGCTGCCGCCGCTGCGGACGACAGCACGGCCAAGGGCCTGACGGCGAAGGAATGCAGCACCAAATACCAGGCGGCGAAGGCTGCCGGCACGCTGAACGGCATGAAGTGGAACGACTTCCGCAAGTCCGAATGCGCCGCCGGTGCATCCGCCGCTGCCGCCGCCAAGCCGGCAACCACCAAGGCTGCCGCGGCCCCCGCCGACGGCAAGGGTCTGAGCATGGCCGAATGCAGCACCAAGTATCAGGCCGCCAAGACGGCCAGCACGCTGAAGGGCATGAAGTGGAACGACTTCCGCAAGACCGAATGCGGCGCCGGCGCATCGGATGACGACACGGTGCCGGCCGCCGACGAGGCCAGCTACACCACGGAGCCGGCGAAGCCGACGACGGCTGCGCCCAAGGGCGTCAAGTTCCCGTCCGCGATCTCGGCGAAATATGCCAGCGAGACCCCCGGAAAGGGCCGCATGCACACCTGCCTCGACCAGTATTATGTCCTCAAGGACGCCAACGCGCTCGGCGGCCTGAAGTGGATCCAGAAGGGCGGCGGCTTCTACAGCCTGTGCAATGCCAAGCTGAAGGGCTGATCGCTTAGCCATAGTCTCCAAACAAAGGCCCGCGCATCGCAAGATGCGCGGGCCTTTTTTGTTGCGCGAAGACGCACGCTGCCTTGCTCGCATCTGCATGTCGCCGGGCTGCTGGCATCATCAATTCGCCTACACTGCCCACCGCCAAGCTCATCGGTAGTCCGTAAAGATTCTGGTTGAACATATAGAGAACAAACCATATACAAAAAGACGCCAAACTTATTATCAACCAGGAGGGTCTTATGCACGGTTTGAAATTGGCGGTATTGGCTGCGACCGCATTTGTCGCTTGGAGCGTCGCCCCCGCAAGCGCACTGACGATGAAGGAATGCGGCGAGACCTATCGAACAGCCAAGGAAGGCGGCACTCTGAACGGCATGGACTGGACGGCTTTTCGCAAGGAGAAGTGCGCGACATCAGCAGCGGACAGTGTCAGCGAGGATACGGTCAAAACCGAGCCGCAGACGAAAAAGGAAACCAGCGCGGCGGTCGCCCCCACTGTAGCGCCCGCGGGCGTGACATTCCCGACCACGCTGGCCGGCGAGTTCAAGACCGAAAAGCCCGCGAAGGCGCGCATGAAGACCTGTCTGCAGGGCTACCATGGCAACAAGGACGCGGGCACGTTGAACGGCCTTCGCTGGATCCAGAAGGGCGGCGGTTATTACAGCCTGTGCAATGCCAAGCTGAAGAGCTGAGCGACAAGGCATCTGAAGAAGAGAAGGCCTGCGAACCGCAGGGTTCGCGGGCCTTTTTGTTGCCTTCGAGGGCACGCCAGCGGCGACGTTGCCAATCTCCCCCCTTGCGGGGGGAGATTGGCTATCACCTAGGCTTTCGCCAATCGTCACCGTCGCAGATGCGAGGTCGCGGACAACTCCTCCTCAACGCCAAAAACAAAAAACGCCGCGGAGTAAGCCGCGGCGTTCGATGAAATCAGTGGTCAAGCTCAACTCGACGGCTGCGGTTCCATACCGCCTTCGGGCTCAGGACCCTTCTTTCGCCGGCCGCCGGACTTCGGCACGGCCGAGCCACGGCTCGGCGGCGTATCGTCGCCGAGGTCGCGCGCGGGCTTGTGGCCGGCGATCAACTGCTTGATCTCCTCGCCGGACAGCGTCTCGTATTCCAGCAGGCCCTGCGCCAGCGCGATCCATTCCTTCTTCTTCTTGGTCAGGATGGACTTCGCCGACGAATAGGCCTCGTCGATCAGGCGGCGCACTTCGGCATCGATGATCTGCGCCGTTTCTTCCGAGACGTTCTGCGTGCGGGCCACGGAATGCCCAAGGAACACTTCTTCCTGGTTGTCGCCATAGGCGACATGGCCGAGCTTGTCGGAAAAGCCCCAGCGCGTGACCATGGCGCGGGCCAGCTTGGTCGCCTGCTCGATATCCGAAGAGGCTCCGGAGGTGATGTTCTCCTTGCCGAACTTGAACTCCTCGGCGACGCGGCCGCCCATCATGATGGCGAGACGCGAGATCATGTATTTGTAGCTCATCGAATAGCGGTCGCCTTCGGGCAACTGCATGACCATGCCGAGCGCGCGACCGCGTGGAATGATCGTGGCCTTGTGCAGCGGATCGGCCGATGGCACGTTGAGCGCGAGAATGGCGTGGCCGGCCTCATGGTAGGCGGTCAGCTCCTTCTCGGCC
>NZ_RZPQ01000860.1:0-2318 GCF_003999135.1 Mesorhizobium sp. M7A.F.Ca.CA.004.06.1.1
GGCTGAGGCCGCCGACCATGGTGGCAATGGCTTCGGCCAGGCGGCCTGGTTCGACAGCGGCAAGCTCGGCGCCGAAGGCCTTGCCGCCAGCCTCGTCGGCGCGATCGTCAAGGATCCCGTGCAGGACAAATTGGTGCTGGAAGAATATCTGGAAACCGTGCTCAAGAAGCGGCCAGACTATGCCGGCTACTACGCGGCCTTGAACGCGGCAATCTGACGCCATGGGGCTCAGCGACGTTTCCTATTTCGGCATACGCCATCACGGGCCCGGCTCCGCCGACAGCCTGGTGCAGGCGTTGCAGGAGTTGAAACCGGTCGCCGTGCTGATCGAAGGACCGGCCGACGCCAGCCCGCTGTTGCCGTTGCTCGCCCGCCCCGAAATGCAGCCGCCGGTGGCGCTGCTCTGCTATCCCGAAGACGATCCGGCCTCGACAAGCTTCTGGCCCTTCGCCGAATTCTCGCCGGAGTATCAGGCGACGCTCTGGGCCGTCACCAACAATGCGGCAGTGCGCTTCATCGATTTGCCGTCGTCAGCCCGCACTGCGCCGATTGAGGCCGTGGGGGAAACCGAGAGCGATGGAACGGAAGCCAACGTCGAGGCTGACTTGGCGCCGCATCTGCGGGACCCGATCGGAACGCTGGCACAAGCTGCCGGCTATGAGGATGGCGAAAGCTGGTGGTCTGATATCATCGAGCAGAACCCGCAGCCGGGTCCAATCTTCGCGGCAATAGCCGACGCGATGACGACGCTGCGGGACGGCGAAGGTCCGCTTGCGGCGTTTGAGGCGAAACGCGAAGCGCATATGCGGCTTGAGATCGCCGCCGCGCGAAAGGAATTCGATGGGCCGATCGCTATCGTTTGCGGTGCTTTCCATGTGCCGGCGCTGCAGGCGACGCGACCGCTGAAGGAAGACCAGGCGCTACTCAAGGGGCTCGCCCGCCGCAAGAGCATGATGACCTGGGCGCCGTGGACGGGGCCGCGTCTGGCGCTGGGCTTCGGTTATGGCGCCGGCGTTGTCGCGCCCGGCTGGTGCAAGCATCTGTGGCAGACGCGCGGGCAAGGCGACGCCTCGGTCCTTTGGCTGGCGAAGATCGCGGCGGTCCTGAGGGCCAAGGGGCACATGGTCTCGACCGCCTCGCTGATCGAAGCCGAACGGCTGGCCCGCACGCTGGCTGTGATCCGTGAACGGCCAAAGCCCGGTTTCGAGGAATTGCGTGACGCCGCGATCGCCGCCCTGTTCAACGGGGAAGCGCTGCTGTGGGCGCTGGTCGAAGCCGAATTGCTGCTGGGCGCCGATGTCGGTGAAATTCCGCCAGACACGCCGCTGGCGCCGCTAATCGAGGACCTGCAGCGCAACCAGAAGGCGGCACGGCTGAAGCCCGAGGCGCTGGAGCGCGAATTATCGGTCGATCTGCGCAGCGAGAGCGGGCTGTTTCGGTCGACCTTGCTGCACCGGCTGTCCGTGCTTGGCGTGCATTGGGGCAAACTCATCGACAGCGGCCGTAGCCGCGGCACCTTTCGCGAGCGTTGGACGCTGTCGTGGGAACCTGAGTATGCCGTTCGACTGGTGGAGAACCTGGTCTACGGACCAACCATCGAAAAGGCGGCCAATGGTCGGCTGATCCAGATGATCGGCGCGGCGACGTCTCTTGATGCGATGGCCGCACTGGTCCAGGGCGCCATCACGGCAAACCTGTCGGAAGCGTCGATCGCCGGTCTCGCGGCCTTGGAGGAACGGGCAGCCCGCAGCAGCGAATGCCTGGAAATCCTGACATCGGTGCCGCCGCTCGCCGACATCATCCGCTATGGCGAGGCTCGCAAGACGGAAACCGCCCGTCTGTCCGGTCTGCTGGAGCGGCTGATCGTCGAAGGCGGGATCGCGCTCGCCTATGCCGCCCGCGACCTCGATGCCCAGGCATCCACCGCACCGCGCAGGCCCTCGTCGTAGATCAGCCGTTGGCCGGCAGTGCTGAAGAAACCCTCGAAGAACCCTGCAGCCTCGGTGACAGGCGTTCCTGGAGACAGACGTCGTGCGATCAGACCGGTTGCCGCGTCGGCTGACAGATGGCCGGCTTCGTAGAGCAGATGCGCGGCACAGCCTGCCACCAGCGCCGTCGAGCGCGATCCATCGAGCACCGCAGCCAGCCCATTGCGCCAGGCGTCCAGCACGTCCTGTTCAGGCTCGACCAGACTGATCGCTTCGTCGGCCTTGCGCATGGCGCCGACCAGCGTCGTGGATGCCTGGGCATCGAGGTCGCGGGCGGCATAGGCGAGCGCGATCCCGCCTTCGACGATCAGCCGCTCCAGCAGAACGGAC
>NZ_RZPQ01000861.1:0-2317 GCF_003999135.1 Mesorhizobium sp. M7A.F.Ca.CA.004.06.1.1
GCAAAAATGCCCATCCACCCACCCACCGCCGATGTCATCGATGCCATCGCCGGACCGGTGGGGCTGGTGCCAGGCGGTGTCGACGTCGTCTTCGAATGTGCGGGCGTGCGAGAGACCGTCGAGCAGTCGATGCGGCTGGCCCGCGCCGGTGGCACGGTCGTCATCGTCGGCGTGACGCCGCAAGGCGTGAAAGCTGAATTCGAGCCGTTCGACCTGCTGTTCCGGGAACTGAAGGTGCTCGGTTCCTTCCTCAATCCCTACACCCATCGCCGTGCCGCCGAACTCATTGCTTCCGGCACGATCGAGATCGATAGGCTGATCTCCAGGCAGGTGTCGCTTGAAGAAGCGCCAGCGGTGATCGCCAATCCGCCGGCGCCCGGCGAGGTCAAGGTTCTGGTGGTGCCGCGCCGAGGCTGAACCGCCGGTTTCGCCTCCGGTATATACAGAAAAGCTCCCTGAGCGGGTTCCGCCCAGAGAGCTTTTGAGCAGAAGTCCGGCCGACTACAGCTTGCCGTTGCGCTGCTGGACCATCATGAAGGTGTCGTAATTGTATTCGGCCACCTGCGCCCAGAGATAATGCTCCTTGCGGAAGCCCTTGATCGATTCCCAGATCTTCTTGAACGGGGCGTTGGAGGCTTCCATTTCGGTATAGACCTCGTTGGCCTTTTCGAAGCAGGCGGCCATGATCTCCTGGCTGAACGGGCGCAGTTTCGCGCCGCCGGCTACCAGTCGCTTCACCGCCGCAGGGTTCAGATAATCGTATTTCTGCAGCATGTTGGCGTCGGCCGCCTGCGCGGCAGTGTGCAGCAGCGACTTGTACGTCGGCGAAAGTTCTTCGTACTTCGCCTTGTTGAACATCAGGTGGACGGTCGGGCCGCCCTCCCACCAGCCGGGATAGTAATAATAGGGCGCGACCTTATAGAAGCCGAGCTTCTCGTCGTCATAGGGACCAACCCATTCGGCCGCGTCGATGGTGCCTTTCTCCAGCGCGGGATAGATATCACCGCCGGCGATCTGCTGCGGCACGACGCCGAGCTTCTGCACCACCTTGCCGGCAAAACCGCCGATTCGCATCTTGAGGCCGGAAAGGTCGGCCACCGTGTTGATTTCCTTGCGGAACCAGCCGCCCATCTGGACGCCGGTGTTGCCGCCCGGCAGGCCGAAAAGGCCCTGCGTGGCGAGAAACTCGTTGAACAGGTCGATGCCGCCGCCATGGTAATGCCAGGCATTCATGCCGCGTGCGTTGAGCGAAAAGGGAACCGCCGCACCCAGCGCCCATGTCGGGTCCTTGCCCCAGTAATAATATGCCACCGTATGACAGGCCTCGACCGTGCCGGCCGTGGTGGCGTCTGCGGCCTGCAGGCCTGGCACCAGCTCTCCGGCGGCGAAGACCTGGATCTGGAAGTTACCGTCGGTGGCTTCCGACAGCATCTTCGAGAACACCTCGGCACCGCCATAGATGGTGTCGAGCGACTTCGGGAAGGACGACGCCAGCCGCCACGTCACCTTGGGATTGGACTGGGCTATTGCGGGCGCCGCCAGTGTGGCCGCCGCCGCGGCGGCACCGACGCCGGTGACACCGGCCTTGCGAATGAATGAACGACGATCCATGAAGTTCCTCCCTTTTGGATCAACAGGCCGACGTCAGGAAATCCTCGGTTTCCGTGTCGGTTCGTTCAAGACAATACACAGGCAAGAAGTCGAGTCCAGCACGGCGACCCGATTTGACGGCGAAGCCCAGCTACCCTGCAACTATAGTCTAACAGGCCATTTCGTGGCCCATGCGACACGCCGAAACTTGGCATGGAAAAACAACCGGGGATCGCCTATTTTAGCGGCAGGTATCCCTTGCCCAGATGGAACACAGAGCAAAATGCATCAGCCGCTCGTCGCCATATCGACCGACGTCCGTCAGTTCGACAACTACACCTGGCATGCCGCCCCGCAGCAATATCTGGAAGCGGCGATCACCGGCGCCGGTGTGTTCCCGCTGCTGGTGCCATCGTTCGGCGACCGGCTCGACTTCGACGAACTTCTCTCGTCGGTCGACGGCGTGATGGTCACCGGCTCGAAATCCAATGTGCATCCCTCGCTCTATGGCGGCGACGCCAGCGAAGCCAATGGCCCCTATGATCCGGCGCGCGACGCCACGACGCTGCCGCTGATCCGGCGGGCGATCGAGCGCGGCGTGCCGCTGCTCGCCATCTGCCGCGGCATCCAGGAATTGAACGTGGCGCTGGGCGGCACGCTCGGCACCGAAATCCAGGAGCGCGAGGGCTCGCTTGACCACCGCGCGCCGGTGAGCGACAAGCAGGAC
>NZ_RZPQ01000862.1:0-2315 GCF_003999135.1 Mesorhizobium sp. M7A.F.Ca.CA.004.06.1.1
GACAAGGGCAAGGCAAGCTGGAACGCGTAGAGCGCAAAATGGGCCAACGGTGCCGCCCGACGTTCCAAAGTCCCGACCGAGCGCGGCAGCGCCGGCGTTGTATTGCCGTAGCGCCAGACGATGCGCAGGATGATCAGGCCGAGCAGCAGGAAGCCGAAGGATTTGTGCAGCTGGATCAGTTCGAAGGCGGTGCGCTGGCTGGTCACCCGCACCATGACGAAGCCGAGAGCGAACTGGCCGATGAAGATCAGCGCAATCAGCCAGTGAAGAATGATCGCGCCCCAGCCATAGCGGGTGGTGCTGTTGGTGATCGATGTTTGCATCGTTGGTGAACGACCGCGATGCCGGTTATCTTCCACCAAGGGGGGGCGAGCCCGCTTTATCCACTCACCTTGAAGAAATCGACAAAGGCCCTGAGCGCTGGCCGCATCTGACGGCGGCTCGGATAATAGACAAAGAAGCCGTCGAAGGGCGGGCACCAGTCCTCCAGCACGCGGATCAGCCTGCCGTCGGCGAGCGGTGCGCGGACATAGTCCTCAAAGACGAAGGCGAGCCCGGCGCCGTCGACCGCCGCCTGGGCGATCAGATGGTCCTCGTCGAGGATCAGCGGTCCCTCCACCGCCATCTCGATCGTCTCGCGGCCTTTCTCGAACTCCCAGCGGTAGAGGATGCCGCTGGAGAAGCGGAAGCGGATGCAGCGGTGGCCGGCCAGGTCGCGCGGGTGGCGCGGCTTGGGGTTGACCTCGAAATAGACCGGGGCGCCGACCACCGCGCCGCGAAGGTCCGGCCCGATGCGCACCGCGATCATGTCGCGCTGCAGGCTCTCGCCAAGCCGGACGCCAGCATCGAAGCCGCCTTCCACCACGTCGGTGAAGCGGTCCTCGATGACGATCTCCAGCACGATGTCGGGATAGGCCGACGCAAAGGCGCCCAGCCGTGGCGTCAGCGCCAAATGCGCTGCCGTGCGCGGCACGGTCAGGCGCAGATTGCCGGCCGGCCGGTCGCGCGTCTCGATTGCCGTCTCCAGCGCCAGGTCGATCTCCGACAGCGCCGGCCGCAACCGCTCCAGCAACTGCGCACCTTCTTCGGTCGGCGCGACGCTGCGTGTGCTGCGCGCCAGCAGCCGAACGCCAAGCCGCGCCTCCAGGCTGGATACCGCGTGGCTGACAGCCGAAGGCGCGATGGCCAATTCCCTGGCGGCGCCCCGAAAGCTGCCGCATTGAGCGACAGTTGCCAGCACGGCCAATTGGGAAAGATGCGCGCGATTCATTGATCTATCTTTTAGTACAGCCCGTGCGGATGGAAGCCGATTATCGAACACAAGGCAAGGCGCTATTTCTCCCACATCGCAACAAGGAGACGCGTTATGCAAACCCGCAAGCTAGGAACTGAATTGAACGTCTACCCCGTCGGCCTCGGCTGCATGGGCATGAGCTTCGCCTATGGCGGCCAAGCGGAAGCCGATGCGATCGCCACGCTGCACCGCGCCGTCGATATCGGCGTCAACTTCTTCGACACGGCGGAGGTCTATGGCCCCTTCGAGAACGAGATTCTGCTCGGCAAGGCGCTGAAGCCGGTGCGTGATCATCTGACGATCGCGACAAAATTCGGCTTCCGGATTCTGGAGGAAGGTACAGGCCTCGACCGCATGGCGGGCGTCGACAGCCGCCCCGAGCACGTCAAAGCGGTCGCCGAGGCCTCGCTGAAACGGCTGGGCACCGATGTGATCGACCTCTACTACCAGCACCGTGTCGACCCCAACGTGCCAATCGAGGATACGGTCGGCGCCATGGCCGAACTGGTGCGCGAGGGCAAGGTGCGCGCGCTTGGCCTGTCCGAGGCGAGTGCCGCGACCATTCGCCGGGCCCATGCCGTGCATCCGGCATCGGCCGTGCAGAGCGAATATTCGCTGTGGAGCCGCGACCCGGAAGACGAGGTGTTCGCCGTCTGCCGCGAGCTCGGCATCGGCTTCGTTCCCTATAGCCCGCTCGGCCGTGGGCTGCTGACCGGCACGATCGCCAAGCCCGAGGCCTTGAGCGACGGCGACTGGCGCCGGACCTTGCCGCGCTTCCAGGCCGAGGCGATGGAAGCCAACGCCGCTGTCATCGCCACCTTGGAAAAGCTGGCTGTTGAAAAGGGCGTGACCTCGGCACAGCTGGCGCTGGCCTGGGTGCTGCACCAGGGCGATTTCATCGTACCGATCCCCGGCGCGCGCAAGATACGCCATCTGGAGCAGAACACGGCGGCGGCGGACATCGAGCTAAGCGCGGCCGAGGTGCAGGCTATTGGTGACGCGCTGTCGCCCAACAAGGTTA
>NZ_RZPQ01000863.1:0-2313 GCF_003999135.1 Mesorhizobium sp. M7A.F.Ca.CA.004.06.1.1
CCGGAGGATCGATCAACCTCGCCTGGCCGCTCCTGCACGCATTGCCGGATAATTTCTACGGCAGCCGGGTGATGTCGAACGACACGCTGCTGGCCATTCCGTTCTTCACCTTCATGGGCATCGTGCTCGAGCGATCGGGTATGGCCGAAGACCTGCTCGACACGATCGGCCAGCTGTTCGGGCCAATCCGCGGTGGCCTTGCCTATGCGGTGATCTTCGTCGGCGCGCTTTTGGCAGCGACCACCGGCGTGGTGGCGGCTTCCGTCATCGCCATGGGCCTGATCTCGCTGCCGATCATGCTGCGCTATGGCTATGACCGCCGGCTCGCATCCGGTGTCATTGCCGCCTCGGGCACGCTTGCCCAGATCATCCCGCCGTCGCTGGTGCTGATCGTGCTTGCCGACCAGCTCGGCCGTTCGGTCGGCGACATGTATGCCGGCGCGCTGATCCCCGGCCTCGTGCTCACCGTCCTCTATATGTCCTACATCCTGATCATGTCGATCATCCGGCCGAACTCGATGCCGGCGCTGCCGCTCGAGGCCCGTACACTCGGCCATGGCGTGATGTCGCTGCTGGTGGCTTTGCTGGTCACATTAGCGGTTTCCTACGCGGCGTATCGTTATCTGGCGCCGGCGCATGGCGACAATGCCGACATTCTCGGCGCGACTGCCGGAGTCCTGTTCATCTACATCGTCGCCATTGCCGACAAACGCCTGAATTTCAACATGATGTCCAGGCTCGCGCAGCAGGTGATCATCGTGCTGATCCCCCCGCTGGCGCTGATCTTCCTGGTGCTGGGCACCATCTTCCTGGGCATCGCCACGCCGACCGAAGGCGGCGCCATGGGTTCCGTCGGCGCCTTGATCATGGCGGCGGCAAAGGGGCGCTTGTCGCTTGACGTCGTCAAGCAGGCACTGGCCTCGACGACAAGGCTATCGTCCTTCGTGCTTTTCATCCTGATCGGCGCACGGGTGTTCTCACTGACCTTCTACGGCGTCAACGGCCACATCTGGGTCGAGCACCTTTTGACGTCGCTGCCGGGCGGCGAGGTCGGCTTCCTGATCGGCGTCAACATGCTCGTCTTCTTCCTCGCTTTCTTCCTCGACTTCTTCGAATTGGCGTTCATCATCGTACCGCTGCTGGCGCCCGCCGCCGACAAGCTCGGCATCGACCTGATCTGGTTCGGCGTGCTCCTGGGCGTCAACATGCAGACCAGCTTCATGCACCCGCCCTTCGGCTTCGCGCTGTTCTACCTGCGTTCGGTGGCTGCGCGCGTGCCCTATCTCGATCGTCTCACCGGCAAACAAATCGCGCCGGTGACCACCGGACAGATCTATTGGGGCGCGGTGCCCTTTGTCTGCATCCAGGTGATCATGATCGGGTTGACCATCGCCTTCCCGCAAATGGTGATGCACTACAAGGGAACGACCGTCGATCCGGGCACGATCGACTACCAGGTGCCGGAGATGCCCGGCCTGTCGCCGCTCGGCACGCCGCCGGCGGATGGCGCAGCGCCTGCCGGCGGCGGCACGGCTCCCGCCGCCCCCGATCTGTCGCAGCCGCCGAGCTTCGGCGACGCGCCGCCGGCCAAGCCGGCAACGCCACAGCCCGACCTGTCGCAACCGCCAAGCTTCAACTGAACCGGCATGGTCAAAACCATGAAAGCGGTGCGGCTGGAAGCAGTGGGCGGCATCACGCTGCGCGACGTCGACATGCCTGACATCGGTGCGGATGAGCTACTGGTGCGCATCGAAGCCTGCGGCGTCTGCGGCACGGATCGGCATCTGTTTCACGGCGAATTTCCGTGCACGCCGCCGGTGACGCCCGGCCATGAGTTCTCCGGTCTCGTCGAGGCGATCGGAAAATCGGTCTCGGGTTTTGCCATCGGCGATCGTGTCACCGGCGACCCCAACATCGCCTGCGGGCGCTGCGCGCGTTGTCACGCGGGACAAGTCAATCTCTGCAGCAATCTGCGCGCCATCGGCATTCATCGCGATGGCGGCTTTGCCGAATATCTTGCCTTGCCGCAGAAGCAGGCTTTCGTCCTGCCTGCGGGCCTCGATCCCATGCACGGTGCCTTCTGCGAGCCGCTCGGCTGTTGCCTGCACGGCGTCGACCTTGCCGGTATCAAACCGGGCAGCTCGGTGGTCGTGCTTGGCGGCGGCGTGATCGGCCTGCTCACCGTACAACTGGCAAGATTGGCGGGAGCCACGACCATCATCCTGTCGACCAGGCAAGCCTCGCGGCGCGCCCTCGCCGAGGACCTCGGCGCGACAATGACGATCGATCCAACCACCCCCGATGTCATCGATG
>NZ_RZPQ01000864.1:0-2312 GCF_003999135.1 Mesorhizobium sp. M7A.F.Ca.CA.004.06.1.1
CGGTCAGGGGCATCGACGTCTCCCAGCAGCAGGGCCAGATCGATTGGCGGCGCGTAGCCGCCGATGATGTCGCCTTTGCCGTCATCAAGGCGACCGAAGGCGGCGATCATGTCGATGATGCTTTCGCACGGAATCTGGAAGAGGCCCGGGCCGCCGGTCTCGCCGTCGGCGCCTATCACTTTTTCACCTTTTGCCGGCCGGGTGCGGACCAGGCGAAGAATTTCATCTCGGTGGTGCCGCACGATCAGTCCCTGCTGCCACCCGTGGTCGATATCGAATTCGGCGGCAACTGCCCGCAGCGGCCGACGCCCGAACAATTGAACGCCGAACTGGCCGCGTTCCTCGCTCCAGTCGAGGCGGCGTTCGGCAAGCCTGCGATTGTCTATCTGACCGACGATGCAGCAGAAGCCTATGCCGGGCGCATTGCTGCCCGTCCGCTCTGGCTCCGCTCATTGCTCCTGGAGCCGGATCGCAACGACTGGGTCTACTGGCAGTACCACAACAGGGGTCGCGTTGACGGCATCAATGGCGATGTCGACCTGAATGTGCTGCAGGGTGGGCCAGCCATGTTGGATGCGCTGAATGCACTGCCGCACTGAGTTGATGTCTGCGGACACCAACTCTAATTACTGCAAAAACATTTATGTCCGCAAGAATTCCGCTATCTGGCTGAAAACGCTAACGAACATCGCTTCGGTCAGCACGCCGGTGTTGGTGTTGTAGCGTGAGCAGTGATAGCTCGAAAACAGCGTGACGCCACCGGCCGGCAGCTGCCCGCCATGCTTGAACGGGTAGGCGGCGACGCGCCCACCCAGCGCCCGCACCGTCGACTGATGCGCGATCGATCCCAGTGCCAGCACGGCGCGCAAATTAGGGAACCGGGCGATCGTCGGCACCAGGAATGTCCGGCAGGTGGCAATCTCCGCGCCCACCGGCTTGTTCTCAGGCGGCACGCAGCGCACGGCATTGGTGATCGCCGTGCCGACAAGCTCCAATCCGTCGTCGGGTCTGGCCTTGAATTCGCCGCGTGCAAAACCGTGCGAAATCAGGGTCGAGTAGAGCAGGTCGCCGGCATAGTCGCCGGTGAACGGGCGGCCCGTTCGGTTGGCACCGCGAAGGCCGGGCGCCAGCCCGACGATCAGCAGTTGGACCGTCGCGTCACCTTCCGAGGGCAGGAAAGTCGGCACCGGCGCATTGAACCAGGATGGTTCGCGCTGCCGGCACTCGGCGATGAAGTCGTGCAGCCGCGGGCAGAGCGGGCAGTCGCGACTAGGCTCTGAGGCGCAAAGGGCGGTCAAGGCGACCGGCCTCAGTAATCATCCTCGTCGACTTCGGCCGGCTCGGGCCTGCGCACCGGCCGCTCGGACGGATCGCGGCCAACGTCGTTCTTCAAGGTCGTCAGGTCGATGAAATGGTCGGCCTGGCGGCGCAGATCGTCGGAGATCATCGGTGGCTGCGAGGCCATGGTCGAGACGATGGACACCTTGCGGCCGCGCCGCTGCAGCGCCTCGACCAGCGTGCGGAAATCGCCGTCGCCGGAAAAGATGACATAGTGGTCGACGACATCGGCGAGCTCCAGCGCATCGACCGTGAGCTCGATGTCCATATTGCCCTTGATCTTGCGGCGGCCGGTCGAGTCGGTGAATTCCTTGGCCGGCTTGGTGACCACCTTGAATCCGTTATAGTCGAGCCAGTCGATCAGCGGACGGATCGAGGAGTATTCCTGATCCTCGACCAGCGCCGTGTAATAATAGGCGCGCAGAAGATAGCCACGTTTCTGGAAGCTCGACAGGAGCTTGCGATAGTCGATGTCGAAGCCGAGCGCGCGCGACGTCGCATAGAGATTGGCGCCGTCGATGAATAGGGCGATTTTTTCACGAGGGTCGAACATGGAAAATATTCCTTCTCGAAATAAACGGCCGTCTAAACGAAATGCGATAGCGACGTTCGGTCAGGCTCATAATAAACCGGCTGACCTCTACGCATCCGAGATAGCGCCAGATTCACGGCAATCCAAGGGCGCGTGCGGCACTGCAAGCAATTGTGATCGGGACACCGAACACATAGGCACAGCCAGTTTTGCCGAATCGGGTGTTTGAACGAAGGATTGGGCGCCCTGCAGCCCGGCCATTGCCATGATGCTTGTATTTTGGCGGCGTTCGGGTTATGGACCGCGCCTGTTTTCCATCAAATCCATCGCATGAAAGGGGCAATCCATGGCCCGCGTAACCGTTGAAGATTGCATCGACAAGGTCGACAACCGCTTCGAACTGGTGCTGCTTGCCGGCCACCGTGCCCGGCAGATCAGCCAG
>NZ_RZPQ01000865.1:0-2301 GCF_003999135.1 Mesorhizobium sp. M7A.F.Ca.CA.004.06.1.1
TCCTGCGCCATTGCCGGCGGTGCATCCGGCTTGGAAGCAACAACAAGGGAGGAATTGCAGTGTTGAAATTCGGATTGAAACTGGCAGCGGCCGCGACTGTGTTCGCGGGCATCGCATTTGCCTCGCCGGCAATGGCGCAGGATGGCCAGAAGACGTTCTATCTGCTGTCGCATGGCGGTCCGTCGGATGCGTTCTGGCTGGACTGGAATGCCGGCGCGACCAAAGCCTGCGACCAGCTCAAGGTGACCTGCAAGATCTCCTTCAGCGGCGGCGACATGGCGGCGCAGAAGGAGGCCTTCAATTCCGCGCTTGCGGCCAAGCCCGACGGCATCGCCACCACCTCGGCCCAGCCGGGCCTGTGGACCGAGGAAGTGAAGGCTGCCAAGGCGGCCGGGATCCCGATCGTGTTCTTCAACACAGACGATCCGGCGACCGGACGGCAGGCCTATGTCGGCGCCGATCTCAAGGAGGCGGGGGTCATCTGGGCCAAGTATCTTGTCGACCACAAGATGGTGAAGCAGGGCGACAAGGTGTTCCTGCCGGTGGAAGTGCCTGGCGCCAGCTATCAGCAGCTGGAGACCGAAGGCATCGCCAGCGTCTTCGATCCGTTGGGGATCAAATATGATGTGGTCGATTGCGGCACCGACCCGGCCGGCATCATTGCCAAGATGACCGACTATATGGTGGCCAACAATCCGCCGGCGATCATCGCGCTCGGCGATTCCGTCGCGGCCAGCGTCAAGCGGGTGTTCGACGGCGCCGGTGTGCCGGCCGGCAAGATCCCGGTCGTCGGCTGGGGCAATTCGAAGGAAACCGCGGAAGCCGTGAAGTCCGGCTTCGTCAACGCGGCCGCCTGGCAGTTTCCGTCTGCGCAAGGCTTCATGCCGGTGGCGCTGCTCGGGCTCGCCGCGTCGGGCGAACCGATCGGCTACGACATCCATACTTTCAGCCTCTACGACGCCTCGAGCGTCGAACCGATCCTGAAACTCTACGACACGAAGTGAAAACCGGTGCCCGCGGCGCAGGCCGCGGGCACCATTTCAAAGCATGGTTCAAGCAGTCATGATGATCGCCGCAGAAGACGAAATGCCTGTCGGGAAACGTAGATCGAGCCTTATGCGCTCGCCGCAATTCTCCTCGCTCGTCATCCTCATTGTCCTGCTCGCGGTGTTCGCCATCGCCGATGCCAATTTCCTGTCGCCGCTCAACATCTCCAACATGATGGCGTTCCTCCCCGAGCTCGGCATTATCGCGCTCGGCATGACGCTGCTTCTGACGGCGGGCGAATTCGACCTGTCGGTTGGTGCCGTGTTCGGGCTGGCGCCGGTCGTCGTCATGCTTCTGGTGCAGAACGGAGGCGTCGATATCGGCATCGCGCTTCTGGCCGGGCTTCTGCTGTGCATCGCCATCGGCGCCATCAACGGGCTGATCGTCACCAAGATCGGCATTTCGTCCTTCCTGGTCACGCTGTCCATGCTGCTCGTGGTGCGCGGGGCGGCGCTCTACATCACGCAGGGCTTTCCGCTGAAATCCTGGGACCAGCCAGGCTTTTTCGTCACGCTGCTGGCCGGCAGCTTCAATGTCGGGTCGTTCCGGTTCTACACCTCGCTGTGGTGGTTCATCGGTCTCTCGCTGCTGGCGATCTACGTGCTGCGCTATGCCAAGCTCGGCAACTGGATCAGCGCCATCGGCTCCAACCGGAACGCGGCGGTGGCGCGCGGCGTGCCGGCGGACGCCGTCAAGGTGTGGCTGTTCATCCTGACTTCGGTCCTTGCGGGACTGGCCGGCATGATCAGCGCCTTCCGCATCTCGGCCGCCTCACCGGTGGCCGGCACCGGCTATGAGCTCGAAGTGATCGCCATGGTGGTGGTCGGCGGCACGGCGCTGACCGGCGGACGCGGCACGATCCTCGGCACCATCGTCGGCGCGCTGATGCTGCGCGCGATCCGCAACGGCATCGTGCTGATCGGCGTGCCGGGCCTCGCCTACAACATCTTCGTCGGCCTCATCATCCTCGCCATGCTCATCCTGCACGCTTTGCTGCAGAAGAACGCCGCAAGGGGCTGACGATGGAAGTTCTCCGGCTGCAGAATCTGCAAAAATCCTTCGGCAGCGTTCGGGCGCTGAAGAATGCGTCCTTTGCTCTCAAGGAGGGTGAGGTGGTGGCCTTGCTCGGAGACAATGGCGCCGGCAAATCGACGCTGATCAAGGCGATTTCCGGTGTGTTTCCGATCGACCGTGGCGACATCTATGTGCGCGGCGAGAAGGTCTCGATCCGCTCGACGCGCGATGCCATGGACC
>NZ_RZPQ01000866.1:0-2298 GCF_003999135.1 Mesorhizobium sp. M7A.F.Ca.CA.004.06.1.1
CGGGAGAGACGGTGGCGATCGTCGGGCCGTCAGGGGCCGGCAAGAGCACGGTGTTTTCGCTGATCCTACGCTTCTACGATCCCGAAACAGGCAAGATCCTGATCGATGGCGTCGATGTGCGCGAGGCCGATCCCGTTTCGATCCGCCAGCGCATCGCGATCGTGCCGCAGGACGTCACCATTTTCGCGGCAAGCGCGCGTGACAATATTGGGTTCGGCCGGCCGGGAGCCAGCAAGGCCGAAATCGAGACGGCGGCGAAGGATGCACTTGCCGATGAATTCATCCTCAAGCTCGAGAACGGGTATGACAGCCAGGTCGGTGAGCGCGGCGTGACGCTGTCAGGCGGCCAGCGCCAGCGGGTTGCGATCGCCCGCGCCATCCTGCGCGACGCCCCGATCCTGCTGCTCGACGAGGCCACCTCCGCCCTCGACGCCGAAAGCGAGACGCTGGTGCAGACGGCGCTGGAACGGCTGATGCAGGGCCGCACCACGATCGTCATCGCCCACCGCCTGGCAACGGTGCTGAAGGCCGACAGGATCCTGGTCATGGATGGCGGCTCGATCGTCGAGGAAGGCACGCATCAAAGCCTTGTCGCCAAGGGCGGCATCTATGCGCGGCTGGCCAAGCTGCAGTTCGAAACCGGAGCCAGTGCTTTCAGGGGCGCGGCTGAGTAGGCAGAAACATCTGCCGCTGTGCCGGCAGCCGCTATACGGCTCCGTATCGCTGCTTCAGATGGTTCACGAAATAAGTGGCGTTGAGCTTTTCGCCGGTGGCGCGTTCGAGCAGGTCCGGCGTCGACCAGCGTGATCCCTGCGACCAGATTTTTTCGCGGCGCCAGTCGTTGATCGCCTCGAAATTGCCTTTGGCGAGATCCTCGTCGGCGGCAGGATGATCCCGCGTCAGCGCCGCCCATTGCTGCGCCGCCATCATCGCGCCCAGCGTGTAGGATGGGAAATAGCCAAAGGCCGCACCCGGCCAGTGCACGTCCTGCATCGGTCCGTCGGCGGGGTTGTCGATGGTGGAGAGGCCGAGATAGTCACGCATCTTGGCGTCCCAGGCTTCGGGCAGATCAGCCACCTCCAGCCGACCCGCGACGAGTTCCTGCTCCAGTTCGTAGCGCAGGATGACATGCAGGGGATAGGTCACCTCGTCGGCATCGACACGGATCAGGCCGCGCTCGACGCGATGCACATGCGGCAGGATGTCGTCGAGCGACCAGGCTTCGCCGAGATGCTTTTCGACCACCGGCAGCGCCCAGCGCCAGAAGGCCGGGTTGCGGCCGAGCTGCTTCTCGACGAACAGGCTCTGGCTTTCATGCACGGCCATGCCGCGCGCCTTGCCGAGCGGCCAGTGCGACCATGCCTTCGGCAGGTTCTGCTCGTAGAGCGCATGGCCGGTCTCGTGCAGTACGCCCATCAGCGCCGACAGGAAGTCTGTAGTCTTGTAGCGGGTGGTGATGCGCACGTCGCTCGGCACGCCGCCGCAGAAAGGGTGGTGCGACACCGACAGCGACCCGTGTGTCAGGTCGAAGCCGACCGCCGCCATCATGGCAAGGCCGAGCTCGCGCTGCCGGTCGATCGCATAGGTGCCTGAGAGCGGCTTCAGCGGGCGCTTGCGCAGCCGTGCGTCCTGGATAGCCAGCGCCTCCGGCACAAAACCTTTCAGGAAAGCCTTCAGGTCGGCGAACACTGGCGTGATGTCGGCGGTGCGGTTGCCGGGGTCGTACTGCTCCATCAGCGCGTCATAGGGGGCGAGGCCGAGCACATCGGCACGCAGCGCCGCTTCCTCGCGCACCAGCGCCACGACGCCCTCCAGCGCCGGCTGGAAGCCCGCCCAGTCGTTCTTGGCGCGCAGGCCGCGCCACAGCTGCTCGCAACGCATGCGCGCGGTCGTCTGGCGTTCGACGAATTCGACCGGCAGGCAGGTCAGGTTGGCGTATTGGCGCCGCAGTTCCGAGACCGCAGTGCGCTGCTCTTCACCCAATGCTTCCTGTTCGGCCGCAGCGATCCAGTCGGCTATCTCCGGCGCCGTTGCCCTGGTGTGATACATGCCGGCCAGTGCCGACATCGCCTCGGCACGCTTCTCGCCACCGCCGACGGCCATGTGGGTGGCCTCATCGGCGCCGAGAATGGCCAGTGCATGCTCGAGCGCTTCGAGCTTGTGGCAGAGGTCATCGAGTTTCTGAAAGGACATGGCGGCTTCCGTGATTGGGGACGGCGCGAAAAGACACCAACACAAATGCGTTGGCAACCCTCGGATGCCGTCGGGCAAATGCACCTTGCGCAGGCGATGCCGCGC
>NZ_RZPQ01000867.1:0-2287 GCF_003999135.1 Mesorhizobium sp. M7A.F.Ca.CA.004.06.1.1
GCTCATAAGGCCTCCCCCACCACTTCCGCCATATCCCGAAACACACCAGAACGCAATTAAGCCACTCGAATAGTGCCGAAATGGTGAAAGCCATGTTTTATTGCCGTCGTCACCCCAGGCACACTCGCCAGATATCCGACCAGACCACCGCCGCTATTCCTCTGCCGCCGGCTTGAACTTTCGCACGATCATCTCGAACAGCATATCCGAAATCCACATAGCCGAGACGCCGATCAGGAAAGCAGCCGCAAGCGTCGTGGTGTCATCGGCCGGATCTGGAATCGGCAATCCCGTCGCTTTGAAATACGACACCACTGGCAGCGTGAGATAAGCCGCCGCCAGTGCGCCACAAACAGGCGAGGCTATCATTTCGCGCAGCTTGTACCGATGCCGCGACAGAGCCCGCAGGATGCCGCCAGAGAGGCCGGCAACAAGCACAGGGGCCTTGATGCCCAATAGGTCGAGCAAATCGTGCATCATGGCTTCCACCCGCACCAGTCAGCGCCCTTGGCATTGAACGAGTTCAAGTCGTCCAGTTCGGCGCGGGTCATGATCTGAACGACAGTCAGCGAGGGCCGGCGGGGCGTGTTGTGGTCGCACCAGACCTTGCGAGGGTCATCGATTGGGGCCGACGTGGCGCACGCTGACAGAAGCAGGAACACCGGGGCTATCAGTGCTTTGCCCATTTAGTCGCCTCCGCTCGGGCTTGGTCGTCTGTCATGCCGGCGGCCTGCCGTTCGGCCGCTGTTGCCTCCCGGTTCATCTCCAGACTGTCCTGGGCGGAGGCCAGGTCTCTGGCCGCCTGCTTGGCCTTGTCCTTGTTGGCGCGGTGAATCCCACCGGCAACGAACAGGCTGACGCCACCGACGACAGCCGCGAGAATGGCCATGATGACCTTGTTGTCGATCACGGCACTGAACAGCCACACCAGCAGCTCAGACATTGGGCTTGTCCTTGACGAAATAGCCGACGAGTCCGCCAACGACATACGGCAGCGGCTCCCAAATCGCCGGATCGGCGAAGTCGGGAAAGTTGTGCACGACAAGTGCCTTCACGATGCCGGCGGCCGACGCCGACACCATGGCCGCTGTCAGCTTGTTCGTTGGCAACGCGCTTGGCTGGCGAACCGTTCGCATGGTCACTTCCTCTTGAAAACGGCACCGACAACCGCGAACAGCAGCCGCCACAGCCAGTTGCGTTCGACGGTCTTCGTTTCGGCAGTCTGGGTTGGCTCGGGATAGACGATCTGCGGCGAAGCTGGCGGAACGGGAGCGGGTACAGGCGTCGACGGAGTGATGACAGGCTGAACCGCGGCTTCCCCCTGCCCTGCCAGAACGAGCGATTGCGAGCGGACGGACTTCACCCGATCGCTCCAGCCGCGCCCAAAAGTGGCCCAGGTCGGCAAACGCTTAAGGAAGGCCAGGCGGTCGTCACAGAGCGCGTCGATGACAACGCCCGCCGGCTTGCCGTTTGCGGCGGCGATGGTCGCTGGGCCTATGCGCCCGTCCTGCGTCACACCGACGACAGCCTGAAGGTACTTCGCAGCCCTGCCTGGCCCGGAATTTACCGCGAAGTCAAAGACGGCGTAATCCACGCCATCAGGGAGTTCAGCCCCAGCTACGGCGTCCCAATAGAACCTGCGATAGACCGTCGCCACCTGGGCATCGCTGATCTTGCGTAGATCCGCCTTTGTCGCATCGGCCTTCACGTAGCGGCGGAAATTGGTGAGCGTCACCCCTTTCATGGTGGCGCCGCCGGGATCGGCTGGATTGTCCGACCAGAGCCCTTCAGATTTCAGAACAAGCGCGAGCGCGTGGGCGAAATTGCGGTCCACGGCTATGCCCTCCAGAACTTGAGACGCGTGTAAATATCGAAGGCGGCAAACCCGGCCGTGAAACCAAAGCCGTCGTTGCTGCGGGTCGTACCGCATCGGTGTTCTATTCTGTATGTTTTCCCGGCAACGACCGGCGCACCGCCGATACTTCTGGTTTGCGTGAAGTCGTTGCCGTTGTCGGTCTGCTCACTGGTGCCTGCGGTGACTTCTACGCCATCAGTGACATTGAACAGCCGGGATTGATGAACGCCAATTTTACAAGCCGGCGCACTCCATTCTACCCAACCCGCGACGGTCGGCGTGAACTGGTTCGAGGCTAGGGAAATCAGCCCGTAGGGATCGCGGACTTCGGTGTTCAGGTCTCGGGTACGCCATGCGCCCGAAGTGAAGGTGCCGCCGTTGATGCCTGACGCCTTCTGGTCTTCCATGATGGCATCGGGTGCGCCGCCACCC
>NZ_RZPQ01000868.1:0-2285 GCF_003999135.1 Mesorhizobium sp. M7A.F.Ca.CA.004.06.1.1
CATGTGCCGCAGGGGCGCGGGATCTTCAACCAGCTGACGGTGCGGCAAAACCTGGAGGTCGGCACCCGCGCCGCCAAGGACCGTGGCGACGGTGGCATCCCGGACGACATCTTCGGCTATTTTCCGATCCTGCGGGAGCGCGAAGCGCAGGTTGCCGGCACGCTTTCGGGCGGCCAGCAGCAAATGCTGGCGATCGGTCGCGCGCTATGCGGCCTGCCGTCGGTGCTGCTGCTCGACGAACCCTCGGAAGGCATCCAGCCGAACATCGTGCAGTCGATCGCCGAACTGGTGCCGCGCATCGCCCGCGAGCGCGGCATCGCGATCATTCTTGTCGAGCAGAATCTCGATCTCGTTCTCAAGGCATCGGACCGCTGCCTGGTGATGGAGAAGGGCAGGATAGTCCACGAAGGTGCGCCTGAGACCTTCGCCGACGAGACCCTGCTGAAGGATCTGTTGGCCCTATAGAGCGCGCGTGAAGCGCGCCTGGGAACTTGTTGACTTGTAAGGCGTGCATGGGGCGCGCCTGGGACTGGAAGGGAACACAACAATGATAAGCAGAAGAACTGTCTTGAAATCCGGCGGCGCCGCGGCCGCCTTCGCCATCGTCGGCGCGCCGTCGATCCTGCGCGCCGCCGACACCGTCAAGGTCGGCCTATCGATCCCGATCACCGGGCTGCAGGCGATTCTCGGCGAGACGCTGCTCAATTGCTACAAGCTGGCCGCCGCCGAACTCAACGCCGCCAACGGCATTGGCGGACGCCAGGTCGAGCTCATCATCGAGGACAACCAGACCACGACCAAGGGCTCCATCGACAAGGCGCGCAAGCTCATCAACGAAGACAAGGTCGACGTGATCATGGGCACGATCATTTCGCCCGAACGCAGCGCCACGCTGTCGGTCACCTCGAAGGCCAAGAAGCTGTTCTTCTACCCGACCAATTTCGAAGGCGGCGAATGCAACCGCTACTTCGTCGCCACCGGCCCGATCCCGATGCAGCAGGTCGACCCGATGATGCCGTGGGTGGCCGAGAACCTCGGCAAGACGATCTATGTCATGGCTTCGGACTATGCCTGGCCGCAGAAGATGACCGAGGCGATCACGGCAGCCTATGAGAAGGCCGGCGGCAAGATCATCGGCGCCGACTACTATCCGTTCGGCACCACCGATTTCGGCCCGGCCTTCCAGAAGATCAAGTCACTGAAGCCCGATGTCGTCTGGTCGATGGTGGTCGGCAACGACGCCGTCACCCAGCTCAAGCAGTATCGCAGCTTCGACATCAAGCAGCCGCTGATCGCCCCGCTCGACGAGGTCTTCAACAAGGACGCGCTGCCGCCCGGCGTGGCGGCCGGCACCTATGCGCCGCAACCCTACTGGATGGCGCTCGACAACCCGGTCAACAAGAAGTTCATCTCGAGCTTCCGCGAGAAGTTCGGTCAGGAGAAGATGGTCAACGGCATCGGCGAGGCCGGCTACAACGGCCTGCATCTCTATGCGCTGGCCGCCGAGAAGGCTGGATCGTTGAAGGACGATGATGTGCTGGCCGCGCTGCCGTCGATCGAGTTCGACGCACCGCAAGGCAAGATCCGTGTCGACGCCACCAACAACCACACGCTGTGCCATTCCTATGTAGGCAAGGCGGCGTCCGACGGCATCGGCTACGAGATCGCTAAGGACTTCGGCACCATCGAGCCGGTGACGCCTTACTGCAAGGTGTAGGGTCTTCCGCCCAAGCAATCCTGACGGCGGCTTTGTCGCTGCCGTCAGGGCGTCTGCGGCGCTGGCAGCCGCTCGCGCAGTTCGTCGACAAGCACCCTGGTGTTTTCGGAATAGTCGATGGGCACGACGACGAGATGCACGCCGCCGCCGGTGAAGGCCTGTTCCAGCGCCGGCCGCAAGTCGGTGATCTCCGCAACCCTGGTCCCCTTGGCGCCATAGGCCTCGGCATACTTGACGAAATCGGGATTGCCGAAGGTCATGCCGAAATCCGGGAACGCATCGACCGCCTGCTTCCAGCGGATCATGCCGTAGGCGTGGTCCTCGAGCAGCAGGACGACCAGGTTGAGCTTGAGCCTGACGGCGGTTTCCAGTTCCTGGCTGTTCATCATGAAGCCGCCATCGCCGCAGATGGCCATGACACGGCGCTGCGGATAGAGCAGTGCCGCCATCATCGCCGACGGCAAGCCCGCGCCCATGGTGGCCAGCGCATTGTCGAGCAGGATCGTGTTTGCCATGCGCGTCCGGTAGTTGCGCGCAAACCAGATCTTGTACATGCCGTTGTCGAGGG
>NZ_RZPQ01000869.1:0-2281 GCF_003999135.1 Mesorhizobium sp. M7A.F.Ca.CA.004.06.1.1
CGGGCGCTGTCCCAGGGCGACAACCGGACGGGCAAGAACAAGATCAACGATCGGGCCAACTTCAAGAACCAGAACGACAGGAGCCGCACCGCCAATCGCAAGCTCGGTTACGACCTCAGCGCGCAGTGGGACCAGTGGAGCACAGCCGGCAAGGGCGCTGGGGCTCTCAGCTCCACCACGGACACGACTGCCGACGGCGAGATCAAGCGCTCGGAGACACTTGAGCTCAATGTCGCGGCGATCGTCACCGATGTGCTGCCCAACGGCAATCTGATGATCACCGGATCGCAGGAAGTGCGCGTCAACGCCGAGCTCAGGGTGCTGACGCTCGCCGGCATCGTGCGGCCGGCCGATATCGGCGCCGAAAACACCATCCCCTACGAACGTATCGCCGAGGCCCGCATCTCCTACGGCGGACGCGGTCGCATCACCGAGGTCCAGCAGCCTGCCTACGGCCAGCAGATTCTCGACCAGGTTCTTCCGTTCTAGGATCGGAGCAGGGCGCCGTGGCAAATATCGAACAGGTTCAGCCACGCAAGGGTCCCTCCCCTGCCATCCAGGCCGGCCTGCTGCTGCTTGTGACGGCGGCCGCCATTGGCATGGGCTGGATGTCCGGCGGTTATCTCAAAGGCGTCGGCGCACCGGCGTCGGTACCGGTCGCGCCTGAGAACGAAGGCAAGATCATGCAGCCCACCGCGGCCGAGCAGCCAGGCCTGGGCCCGATGCTTGTCGTGCTGGCGCCGATCACCACCAACATCGCCTCGCCTGCCGGCACATGGATCAGGATGGAGGTGTCCGTCGTCTATGACGGGCCGCAGCCACAGGCAATGTCGGATGACATCCACCAGGATCTTCTGGCCCTGGTGCGCACCTTGAAGATGCATCAGATCGAGGGCGCCAGCGGCTACCAGCACCTGAAGGCCGATCTTGAGGAACGCGCCTCGATCCGCAGCCAGGGTCACGCCAAGCAGATTCTTATCAGGACATTGCTGCTCGAATGAGAAAGTTCCTTCTCGCCACGGCGATGATCGCGGCCGCAACGTCCGTCGCGACGGCGCAGCAACTCGATCTCGGCGGTATCGGCAAGGCCGACGGCACCACCGTAGGCTACATCATCCAGATGTTCGGCCTGCTGACCGTTCTGTCGGTGGCGCCAGGCCTGCTGATCATGGTGACCAGCTTCACCCGTTTCGTCATCGCCTTCTCGATCCTGCGCGCCGGCATCGGCTTGCAGTCGACACCGGCAAACCTCATCCTGATTTCGCTGTCGCTGTTCATGACTTTCTATGTCATGGCGCCGACCTTCGATCAGGCCTGGAACACCGGCGTCAAGCCGCTGATGGACAACCAGATTACCCAGACCGAAGCCTTCGACAAGATTTCGGACCCGTTCCGCACCTTCATGCTGCACAATGTGCGTGACAAGGATTTCGACCTCTTCGCCGACCTTGCCCGCGAGCGCGGACAGACCGTTTCGCGTGACACCGTCGACCTGCGCATCCTGGTGCCGGCCTTCATGATCTCGGAGATCCGGCGCGGTTTCGAGATCGGCTTCCTGATCGTGCTGCCATTCCTCGTCATCGACCTGATCGTCGCCACCATCACCATGGCGATGGGCATGATGATGCTGCCGCCGACAGTGGTGTCGCTGCCGTTCAAGATCCTGTTCTTCGTCCTGATCGACGGCTGGAACCTGCTTGTCGGCAGCTTGGTGCGCTCCTTCAACTGACCCTGCGGCGCCGGCTCGAAATCCCAGCAATATATTTTCGATTAACCGTCCGGTTTAGCCCTTTGGTAGGGACTTGCCCGCATATTCGCTCGCAGATGGCGGGTGATCGATTTTGAGAGATCATGGGCATGATGCCGCACCGTCATACCGGTAGAGCCGGTATGTAAAAAATACCTGTAAAATCAAGGTCCGAGTACCATGTCCAGCATCATGACGAACAGCGCCGCATTGACGGCCCTGCAGAGCCTCAACGCCACCAGCAAATCCCTCACCGACACCCAGGCCCGCATCTCGACCGGCTACAAGGTCTCGCAGGCTTCGGACAACGCCGCTTACTGGTCGATCGCCACCACGATGCGCTCCGACAACCAGGCAATGTCCACCGTTTCGGACGCTCTCGGCCTCGGCGCCTCTAAGGTCGACACAGCCTATACCGGCATGAGTAGCGCGATCGATACGATCAACCAGATCAAGACCAAGCTGGTCGCGTCCTACGGCCAGACTGACGCCTCCAAAGAAAAGACCCAGGTCGAAATCGCCGCCCTTCAGAAC
>NZ_RZPQ01000086.1:0-13054 GCF_003999135.1 Mesorhizobium sp. M7A.F.Ca.CA.004.06.1.1
GCGGTGACCTCTTCTGGGGGCGACTTTTGGGGGGCGTCGTTCATGGCGACCCTTCGCGTGCTAGTGGATACATCAATAGGACCGCCGGGCCGGCGCGGCAACCGCGGTTGTTGTATAGCGGCTATTGCACCAGATGCCGGAATGCCGTCACCACATCCTCATAGACATGGCGCTTGAACGGCACGATCAGGTCGGGAAGGTCCTGCATAGGCCGCCATGCCCATTTGTCGAACTCTGCGGTGTGGCCACCCGGCGGCGGGTTGATCTGGATCTCGCTGACATCGCCGTGGAAGCGAAAGGCGAACCATTTCTGCGTCTGGCCGCGATACCGGCCCTTGAAGGCGATGCCGACGAGATGGTCCGGCAAATCATAGTTGATCCAGTCCGGCGCCTCGGCCAGCAGCGAGACGCCTCGCATGCCGGTCTCCTCATAGAGCTCGCGCTCGGCCGCCTGCAATGGCTCCTCGCCCTCGTCGATGCCGCCCTGCGGCATCTGCCAGAGCTGCGTCGTGCCGGCAAATTCGCTGTCCGGTTCGGCAATCCGGTGCCCGACCCAGACAAGGCCCTCGGCATTGAGGATCATCAGCCCGACACATGGACGGTAAGGCAGCGTTTCGCGGTCGATCTTGTTCGTCTTTGGCATCAGTCAGTCTTTCCAGCCGTCTTACGATGGCTAGCCTTTTTGCGGATCTATAGCCACCGCTGAAATCGGCACGATCTCTATGCCGCGCTTCTTGGCCTCGACCACCCAGGACGACACGGTATCGACCGTCAAGTCGAAGGCCGAACCGATGCCGACGGCAGTGCCTTTGGCCCGCGCGGTCGCCTCCAGGCTGTCTAGCTTCTTCAGGATTTCGCCGCGATCCTGCACGGCATCGATCGCCATGTCGCCGGCGACGAAGGGCACGCCATCCTTCAGCGCCAGGTCCGGCGCCAGGCTGCGCGCCGACGAGCCGTCATCGATATAGGCGAGGCCGCGTTTGCCGAGCTCGGCGATGAACGGCTCCATCGCCGCGGCATCGGCGGAAAAGCGGGCGCCCATATAGTTCATGACGCCGGTATAATTGGTCGTCCGCGACAGCGCCCAGTGCAGGCTCTTCAGGTTCTCATCCGCGCTCGCCGCCACCGTCAGCGTGTTGCGGCCCGGATTTACCTTCGGATAATCGAACGGTTCGAGCGGCACCTGCATGACGATCTCGTGGCCGCTCTGCCTGGCTGCCTGCATCCACCGGCCGATGCTGTTGCCTTGCGGCGCGAAAGCCAGCGTCACTTCCGCCGGCAGCTTGGCGATGGCCGCCTGGGTGCCGGTCTGCGAAACCGAAAGCCCGCCGATGACGATCGCCACCCGTGCGCCGCGCCCGCCCGACCAGGGCCGCGCATAGACGTCGAACGGCCGCCTGCCATCCGTGGCGCGCACCGGCAACGGTCCGGTCTCGCTGGTCTCGATCAGCGCCTTGTCGGGAATATGCGCGATCTTCAGGTTCTGACCGATGGTCGACGGATCGCGAATGACGATCGCTGCCTTGGGCGGCCCATCGCCCTCCTCCGTCTGCACATGGATAATCTGCGGCCCGCCTGATTTGACCGGCGCCTCCGGCTTCGGTGCCGCCGGGGCCAATGCAGGCGGCGCGGCGGCAGGCTCGGCCGCCGCGGTCACTTTCGGCGTTGAAACGGCAACCTCTTGCGGCTTTCTAAACGGTTTTTCCCTGAGCGCGATCGCGCCGGAGACGCCGGCCACCGCCAGCACGGCCACTGTCGCCATGATCGCACCGCCGCTGATCTTGCCGGCGGCGCGCGGCGACCGGACTGCCTGTCCGAGCGGGCGTTCGATGTCCTTGCCGATATCAGCCAAGCCTAATCCCCGGGCACATGGCTCCGAAGACGAAGCCGCTTCGAAAAGACATGCGCGAATTCATCAATTCCGGCGCACCCCGCGCCATGTCTTGGGAGCTTTGCCTCGCTCCCCGAATCAAACTGCCGGAACCTTTCGGTCCCGGCAGCATCGCATTGCTTCCATCTGGCTCAAACAGAAAGATGGGGCGGCGCGTGCGCCGCTCCAGATCCTTACTGGTTGAGAACCGCCTTTTGCGGATTGGGCGGGAAGGACGGATCGGTCTTCTGGCCACGCAGCAGCTGCTCGGCATAGATGAGCTGCAGATCGTCTTTCGGATCCGGCGGCACATAGGCCGCCGAGCCCGAACCCGTCGTGCTCTCGTCGGCGCCCTTGATATGGCCCTTGAGATCGGATTCGCCACGTGTCAGATCCCTGCCCTGCAGTTCCGGCGGCAGTGGCTGTTCGACCTTGATGTCCGGCGTGATGCCCTTGCCCTGGATCGACTTGCCGGACGGCGTGTAATAGAGCGCCGTCGTCAGCCGCAGCGCACCATTCTCGCCGAGCGGAATGATGGTCTGCACCGAACCCTTGCCGAAGGACTGCGTGCCGACCACCGTGACACGGCGCAGGTCCTGCAGCGCGCCGGCGACGATTTCCGACGCACTGGCCGAACCGCCATTGACCAGGACGATCATCGGCTTGCCGTTGATGTCGTCGACCTGCTTGGGCTTGGCGTCGAAGCGGGTGACGTCCTTGGGGTCGCGGCCGCGCGTCGAGACGATCTCGCCGCGGTTGAGGAAGGCATCGGACACGCTCACCGCCTGGTCGAGCAGGCCACCTGGATTGAGGCGGAGATCCAGAACGTAGCCCTTCAGCTTGTCGTCGGGAATCTGCTTCTTGATGGTGTCGATGGCGTTCTCGAGGTCGTCATAGGTCTTTTCGGTGAAGGAGGTGATCTTCATGTAGCCGATGTCGTTCTCCACCCGGAACTTGACCGCCTTGACCTTGATGATGTCGCGCACGACCGTCAGTTCGATCGGCTTGTCGGCGCCCTGGCGCAGGATGGTCAGCTTGATCGGCGTGTTGACCAGGCCGCGCATCTTGTCGACCGCATCGTTGAGGGTCAGGCCGCGAACCTCTTCGCCGTCGATCTTGGCGATGTAGTCGCCGGCCAGCACGCCTGCCTTGGCGGCCGGCGTGTCGTCGATCGGCGTGATCACCTTGACCAGATCGTTCTCCATGGTGACCTCGATGCCGAGGCCGCCGAACTCGCCCTTGGTCTGGACGCGCATATCCTGCGCCTGCTCGGCATTCATGTAGGAGGAGTGCGGGTCAAGCGAGGCCAGCATGCCGTTGATGGCATTCTCGACCAGCGACTTGTCGTCGGGCGGTGTCACATACTGTGCCCGCACCCGCTCGAAGATATCGCCGAAGATCGCCAGTTGCTTGTAGGTCTCCGACCCTGCAGCGTTCGCCGCCGAGCCGGGCGCGCCATAGACCAGGCTCATGGCGGACGCGCCCATCAGCGCACCGGCAAACAGAAGCGACAGTTTCCGCATTATTCACGTCCTTCCAGAAAAACGGTCCGCCCACCATGGGGCCGGATCGACGGGTTTTCCATCCTTGCGGAACTCGACATAGAGTTCCGGCGTGGCATTTCCATTCTTCGAAACCGAGGTGCTCGCCACCCGGGCCTCTCCCATCGCACCGATCGGCTCTCCTGCAAGCACTGATTGACCGGTCGCGACGCTGATTCTGCTCATCCCCGCCAAAACGACATGATAGCCGTCGCCTGCGTTCAGGATCAAGAGTTGACCATAAGAGCGAAACGGCCCCGCATAAAGCACATTTCCATCCGCCGGCGCGGTAACGATGGCTCCCGATTGTGTCGCAACCATGTCGCCAAGCATCACCGCGCCGTTACCGTCATCGGCGCCGAATCGCCGCTTGATACGGCCGGTCACCGGCAGCGCGATCTGTCCCTGAAGGGCCGAAAAGGGCACCGCGGCGGCAAGTTGGTTGCTTTCCGGAACGGGCAGCGACGCCAGTTCCGCCGGCGCCGATGTGTTGTCGCCGCTTGCCGTCTTCTGCTCGGCGGCCTTGGCAGCATCGGCAGCCTTGCGGCTCTTGTCGGCCTGCGCTTCGAGCGACGCGATCAACTCCTTCAGGCTGCCGGCCTTGGCCGCCAGCGCTTCGGATCGCTGCTTTTCGGCGGCCATTTGCGTCTGCGTGTCGGCTTCGAGCTTCTGCTTGGCCTCCAGCAGCATGCCGAGCCGCTTCTTTTCCGCCGTCTGGTCGCCGACCGCCGCCGTCAGCCGCGCCCGTTCGGCCTCGATCGACGCCGTGATCCTGGTCTGTTCCTTGAGATCGGCAAGCAGGCTATCGGTCTGCTGGCGCAGTTCCGGCACCACCGCGCCGAGCAGGATGGCGCTGCGCACCGACGACAGCGCGTCCTCGGGCTTGACCAGGATCGCCGGCGGCGGGTTGAGGCCCATGCGCTGCAGCGCGCCCAGCACTTCGGCCAGAACGTCGCGCCGCGCCATCAGCGAGGCGCGGATCTTCTGTTCCTGGCCCTTCAGTCCTTCCAGCCGGGCGCCGATGTCCTCGATGTCCTGGCCGAGCTTCTGCTCGGTCATCGCCGACTGGATCAATGCGGCGGTGATCGAGGCGTGATCCTTCTTGATCGTCGCGATATCGGCGGAGAGTTTGGCCAATCGTTCCGACGACAGCGTGATCTCCTTCGAGACCCGTTCATATTCGGCCCGGCTCTGATCCGGATCGGGAGCCATGTCGAGCGTGTTTTCCGCCCGCCCCGCATGCAGCGACAGCACAAGCACCGCCACCGCGATGCCGCAGCGCGCGCGCCAGGAGCCCGTTCTTGATTTTCTGTCTTCAGACATTGAAGCCCGACTCTATGCGTGGCTTCGTTAACGAACAATCAACCATGTTCGAAACCGCCCACTCGATGCAATCTTGCCTCGGCATTGGGGCGGAAATCCGGGTGTACTGCACCAATTCACCGGTTTACGAGCGATGATAAGGATGTCCCGAAAGGATGGTGGCCGCCCGATAAAGCTGCTCTCCCAGCATCACGCGCACCAGCTGATGCGGCCATGTCAACAATCCGAACGACATCACCAGTTCGGCCTGGTCGCGCAGCGACTGGTCGTGACCGTCGGCGCCGCCGATGGCGATGACCAGCGCCTTGCGGCCACCGTCACGCAACAGGCCGAGGCGCCCGGCGAAATCTTCCGAGGAAAAGCTTTTGCCGCGTTCGTCCAGCAGGATCAAAGCGGTGCCGGGCTGCAACTGCGTCTGCAGTTTCTGGCCTTCCTCACGCCGGCGCTCGTTGGCGGTCTGGCTGCGCCCCTCGGCAATCTCGGCAATGCCGCCAAATTCAAGCCCCACGGCCGGGCCGCTCTTGGCGAAGCGCTCGAAATAGCGGTCGGCAAGCAGCTTTTCGGGGCCGGCTTTCATCCGGCCCACGGCATGAACTGATATCTTCATCCTCGCCTTGTAAGCCGCGCGAACGACTTAGTGGAGCGTTTCTTCCTCGAGGTCCGGCGCCTGCCACATCTTTTCGAGATTGTAGAATTCGCGGACTTCGGGGCGGAAGACATGGACGATGATGTCGCCAGAATCGATCAGGACCCAGTCGGCGCCGGACAGCCCCTCAACGCGCGCGGTGCCGAGACCGGCATCCTTGATCGCTTTGAGAAGATGATCGGCGACAGCCGCGACATGACGGTGCGATCGGCCCGAAGCGACGACCATGTAGTCGCCGAGGCTCGATTTCCCCTGGATGTCGATGGAGACAATGTTTTCGGCCTTGGAGTCTTCCAGACTGGCAAGGACTGTCTTGATGGCGCGGGACACGGCGTCGTCTACGCTGATCCTGGCCGGCGAAGGCATGATATCGGCCTTCTTCCGCAGTGCTGTTCTCAGTGTATTTCCTTTCGCAGCAAGAACAACCAAATCACCCCTTGAAGCAGGTGACACCACTTAGATAGGCAGAGTTCCCTGACAGTTTCAAGACGGGACCCTGCCTCGCACGAACGTATTGTCGCTCTTGTGGTTCCGCTGCACGCCGGAAAAGATCGGAACCCTCACCGCCCGCATGGGTTATCGGCTCACCGACCAACCGGATTCCCCCCATGCCGATCGACCCGCAAAACGCCTTTCTCAGCGTCCAGGCTGGCCTCGCCCAACTGAGCACGCTGATTGTTTCGTACTCCTTCTCGGCCATCGGTGCCGTCATCCTCTTGATTGTCGGCTACATCGTCGCCGGTCTTGCCGAACGTTCGATCTTCGCCGGTCTCGGCCATATCCATGGTTTCGATGCGACGTTGCGGCATTTCTTCTCCAAGATCGTCCGCTACGCCATCCTGATCCTCGTCACCATCATGGTGCTCGGCCAGTTCGGCGTGCAGACGGCCTCGATCATTGCCGCGATCGGTGCCATTGGCCTCGCCATCGGTCTGGCGTTGCAGGGCACGCTGCAGAACATCGCCGCCGGCATCATGCTTCTGGCGCTGCGGCCGTTCCGCATCGGCGAATCCGTCGAGGTTGGTTCGATCGCCGGCACGATCGAGGAAATCGGTCTGTTCGCGACCAAGCTCAGGACCGCCGACGGCGTCTACATCCTGGCGCCCAACTCGACGTTGTGGAACCAGCCGGTGCGCAACTTCTCGCGCAACGGCGTACGCCGCAGCGACATCACACTCTCCATCGGCTCCTGGAACGACATCGACAGGGCGCAGAAAACCTTGCTTGCCACTGCCGCGGCCGAACGGCGAGTGAAACGTGAGCCGGCGCCGATCGCTTTCGTCTCGACATTGGGTGACAGCACTGTTTCGATTGCCTTGCGCTATTGGACATCGTCGGCGGACTTCTTCGCCACCCAGACTGATCTCACCAAGCGCGCCAAACAGGAATTCGATAGCGAAGGCATATCGATCCCGCTGCCGCCGCCGGAAGCGCCCCAACCCGAAGCCCGCCGGCAATAGTCGGTTGGCTCAGTGCCGGCCCTCATCGTCCGGTGCGAAGGCAAGTTCGACCGGCAAAGGCGCCTGCGCCGTCATCGGTGCGAAACTGCCGGTTTCACCGACCGGGACCGCACGCGTCGTGAACACACGCAAAAGCACGAACAGGCAGAAGGCAGCGGCGATGAGAACAGCCACATAGATGAAAGCCTGCGTTCCGAAGACGGCCGACAGCGCCGTCACGATGCCGGGCACGACGAAACCCGACAGCGACCAGGCAAACAAAAGCGAACTGGACAGCGCCACCATGTCGTCCTTGCCGGCGCGGTCGGCGGCATGTGCGCTGGCCAGCGAATAGATCGATTCCGAGGCGCCGTCCCACACGATATAGATCACAACCAACGCGGCCAACGCGCCGCCATCGTACCCGAGCGCAAATACGCCGGCGACCATGGCGAGCGCGGATGCGGCGATCAGCACATAGCGGCGGTCGGTTCGATCAGAAATCCAGCCAAGCGGGATCTGCAGGATCAGCGTGCCGAGAGGCATCGCCGAAAGCAGCAGCGCCACATCGGCCTGGCTGTAGCCCTTGGCCGTGGCGTGGATCGGCGCGAAGCCCGCAATCGACATTGACAGGCCGCCGACCGCAAGCATGCCGGCGACGCCGACCGGTGAAACCCGCCAGGCGCGGCGCAGCGCCACCGAGGCCGCCTGCGGTGCCGGCGGCTGGGCAAGTCGGGTCATCCCGACGGGAAGGATCGATAGCGCCGTGAAGGCGATGCCGATCAGCGGCGCATCCGCTGTCCTGATATCCACCAGCGCCAGCGTCGCGTAGCCGACGCCAAGCCCGGCGACATAGGCAACGTAGAAGAAAGCCATGACCCGGCCACGGATGGCGTTGGCAACGGCGTCGTTCAGCCAGCTCTGCGCGACGATGAACAGGCCGCAGATGGCAAAGCCGTAGAGCGCGCGGGCGGCTATCCACAGCAGCGGATGGACCCCGGCGCCGACGGCGGCGTTGGCGAGTGCGATCAGCGCCGACAACACCATGAAGGCACGGGCATGGCCGACCCTTCGCACCAGCGGTCCGGTCAGGATGCAGCCCGCCAGCCCACCGGCCGAAAGTCCGGTGATGATAAGTCCGGCCCAGGTCGGATCGAAACCCTCGGCGCCGAGCCGAACCGGGATATAGGCAAACATCAGCCCGTTGCCGACGGCTATCAGTGCCATCGACACGATGACGCTGGCAATCGCGATCAGCGGTGTGGGCTCGGCGCCCTGCTCGGCTTCGCTGCGGGTTTTCCTGGGAATCGACATGCCTGCTCAGGATTGCCCATGAAACGGGCAAAGGGAGCGATAAAAGCGACATGGGCGGGCGGTCGGGCTCACCCCTTCGCCAGCTTGCGGATCGCACTTGATGACAGCGACGAGCGCGGGCCGTGGATAAAGGTCCAGGCCGGCGCTTTCATGCGGGCAAGCCGCGGCGCATCGCCCTCGTCGATGCGGGCATAGTCGAAGGTCTTGGCGACGACGGAGGACAGGAACGACAGCGTCGCGCCCGGGCGGTCGATGACGGCGATCGGGAAGGTCATGACGATCTCGCGCCAGCGCTGCCAGCGGTGGAAATCGCGCAAACTATCCGCACCCATGATCCAGACGAAGTCGACCCCGGGATTGCGCGCCTTGACCAGCGCCAGCGTGTCGGCGGTGTAGCGGACGTGATGGGCGGCTTCGAAAGCGGTGACCTTGATCTTCGGGTTCTTGGCGATCTGCTCCGACAGCTGCAGCCGTTCGCCGAGCGGCGCCAGTTCCCTGGTGTTCTTCAGCGGATTGCCCGGCGTGACCATCCACCACAATTGGTCGAGCGCCAGGCGCCTGAGCGCGATCTCGGCGACCAGCGCATGGCCGGCATGCGGCGGATTGAACGAGCCGCCGAACAGGCCGACGGCGAGGCCTTTCTCGGCATGCGGCATCTTCAGGTAACGGGAGGGTACCGCCGGTTCGGAAGATGCCAGCATTGCCTCAGGCTCTGACAACGAAAAGATTCAAGGCCTCACCTGTCCCGACCCGCGCACGCGGTATTTGAACGAGGTCAGCTGCTCGACGCCGACCGGTCCGCGCGCATGCATCTTGCCGGTGGCTATGCCGATCTCGGCGCCCATGCCGAACTCACCGCCATCGGCGAACTGCGTCGATGCGTTGTGCAGCAGGATCGCCGAATCGATCTCGTTGAAGAATCTTTCGACGGCTTGCGCGTCCTCGGCGACGATCGCCTCGGTGTGATGCGAGGAAAACGTCTCGATATGCTCGATGGCACCGGCAACGCCGTCGACCAGCTTCACCGCGATGATGGCGTCGAGATATTCAGTCACCCAGTCGGCATCGATCGCCGGCTTGGCATCGAAAAACACTTTCAGCACGTCGGCATCGGCATGGATTTCGCAACCCGCCGCGCGCAGTGCGTCGAGGATCGGCACCAGATGGGTGGAGGCGACCGCCTGGTCGACCAGCAGCGTCTCGGCGGCACCGCAGACGCCGGTGCGCCGCATCTTGGCGTTGACGGCTATCCGCACCGCCATGTCGAGATCGGCCGAGCGGTCGATGTAGAGATGGCAGATGCCTTCGAGATGCGCGAAAACCGGCACCCGTGCCTCAGCCTGCACGCGCCCGACGAGGCTTTTGCCGCCGCGCGGGATGATGACATCCAGCGTGCCGCCGAGGCCCTTCAGCATCTCGCCAACGGCGGCGCGATCGGTGGTCGGCACCAGCTGGATGGCGTCTTCCGGCAGGCCGGCTTGCTTCAGCCCTTCGACCAGGCAGGCATGGATGGCGGCTGATGAATTGAGCGAATCCGAGCCGCCACGCAGGATCACCGGATTGCCTGCCTTGAGGCACAGCGCGCCGGCATCGGCGGTGACGTTCGGGCGGCTCTCATAGATGACGCCGACGACGCCGAGCGGTGTGCGCACACGCTCGATATGCAGGTCGTTCGGCCTGTCCCATTGCGCCATCACATCGCCGACCGGATCGCGCAGCGCGGCGATTTCCCTGATGCCGTCGGCCATGGCGCGAATGCGCGCCGGATCGAGCTTCAGCCGATCCATGAAGGAGGCGGAAAGCCCGGATTCCTGGCCGTTCGAGACATCGATGGCGTTGGCGTCGAGAATGTCCTGCTCACGAGCGACGATCGCCTCTGCCATGGCGAGGAGTGCGGCGTTCTTGGCGGCGGTCGTGGCAATGGCCAGCGGTCGGGCGGCAGCGCGGGCACAACGGCCGATATCGGCCATCGTTGCTACGGTGTCATCCCCGGATTTTTCATGCAGTTTCAGCATGGCTCATCCTCCGCTTACATCGCCACCGACCGTGACTTGGTCACCGGCCCCTGTTTGGTCGCCGGCCCGTACTTGGTCACCCGAATGGCTCACCACAAGGTCGTCGCGGTGGATCATCGCCGAACGCGCCTCGTAGCCGAGCACGGTTTCGATCTCGGTCGTCTTCAGGCCCGCGATCCTTACGGCATCGGCCGCATCGTAGGCAACCAGCCCGCGCGCGATCTCGCGGCCCTCGGGCGACAGGATCGCCACCGTGTCGCCGCGCGAGAAATTGCCGCTGACCAGCTTGACGCCGGCCGGCAGCAACGACTTGCCCGACAGCAGCGCACCGATGGCGCCGGCATCGACCGTAAGCCGGCCGGCCGGTTCGAGCTGGCCGGCGATCCAGGTCTTGTAGCCCTTGACCGGGTTGCTGCTCGGCCGAAAGAAAGTAGCGCGCTCGCCGCGTTCGATCGCCATCAGCGGCGACAACCGCGTGCCCGACGTGATGATCATCGCGGTGCCGGCGGCGGTGGCGATCTTGCCGGCATCGAGCTTCGTGCGCATGCCGCCGCGCGACAGCTCGGAAGCGGCCGCACCCGCCATCGCCTCGATATCGGGCGTGATGCGGTCGACCACTGGAATGAATTTGGCCTGGGGGTCACGCGCCGGCGGCGCCGTATAGAGGCCATCGATGTCGGAGAGCAGTACCAGGAGGTCGGCGCCCATCATGGTGGCGACGCGAGCCGCCAGCCGGTCATTGTCGCCATAGCGGATTTCGGACGTCGCCACCGTGTCGTTTTCGTTGATGACCGGCACCGCCTTCATCTTGAGCAGCGTCGAGATCGTTGCCCGCGCATTGAGATAGCGGCGGCGCTCCTCGGTGTCGCCGAGCGTCAGCAGGACCTGGCCCGATTTCAGGCTGCCCTTGCCGAGCGCATCCGACCACGCGCCGGCCAATGCGATCTGCCCGACGGCTGCCGCGGCCTGGCTCTCTTCGAGCTTCAAGGCGCGCTTGCCGAGACCAAGGATCGTGCGGCCAAGCGCGATGGCGCCGGACGAGACGACAAGGATTTCAGCGCCGCCCTTGGCCAGCGCCGCAATGTCGTCGGCGAGCGAGGCCAGCCAGTCGCGCTTCAGGCCTGTCGCGCGGTCGACGAGCAGCGCCGAGCCGATCTTGACGGTGATGCGCCGATATTTTCCCAGCGACTGCATCGTCCTACTTTTCCCAGCGCGTCTCGACTGGCGCAGCGATCTGCGCACGCGCCTCGGCCACCACCGACATCAGCGCCCGCAGCACCGCCTCGACACCCTCGCCGGTGACGGCCGACAACAGCATCGGCGCGCGGCCGGCGGCGCGCTTCAGCGAGGCGACTTTCTTCTTGCGCGCATCGGCGTCGAGCGTGTCGACCTGGGACAGTGCCACGATCTCGACCTTGTCGGTCAGGCCGTTGCCATAGGCCTCAAGCTCCGCGCGGACGGTCTTGTAGGCTTTGCCCGGATTTTCCTCCTGCGCCGAAACCAGATGCAACAGCACACGCGTGCGCTCGACATGGCCAAGGAAGCGGTCCCCGATGCCGACACCCTCATGCGCGCCTTCGATGAGGCCCGGAATATCGGCGATGACGAATTCGCGCGCGTCGATGCGGGCAACGCCGAGGCCGGGATGCAGCGTCGTGAACGGATAGTCGGCGATCTTCGGCTTGGCCGCGGTGACGGCGGCCAGGAATGTCGACTTGCCGGCATTCGGCAGCCCGACCAGTCCGGCATCGGCGATCAGCTTCAGCCGCAGCCAGATGTTGAGCTCCTGCCCCGGCAGGCCGGGGTTGGCGCGGCGCGGCGCCTGGTTGGTCGAGGTCTTGAAATGCTGGTTGCCGAAGCCACCATTGCCGCCCTTGGCGAGCAGAAAGCGCTGGCCGACCACGGTCAGGTCGCAGATCAGCGTCTCGTTGTCTTCTTCGAACACCTGCGTTCCCGCCGGCACTTTCAGCGTGACATCGGCGCCCTTGGCGCCGGTCATGTTGCGGCCCATGCCGTGGACGCCGGTCTTGGCCTTGAAATGCTGCTGGTAGCGGTAGTCTATCAGCGTGTTCAACCCGTCGACGGCCTCCAGCCAGACATCGCCGCCACGGCCGCCATCACCGCCGTCCGGCCCGCCGAACTCGATGAACTTTTCGCGCCGGAACGACACCGAACCAGCGCCACCGTCACCGGAGCGGATGTAGACCTTGGCTTGATCGAGAAATTTCATGGGATTGTACAGTTTCTACTAGTGGCCTTGCGGCATTGCTCTAAACCTTGGCCCTTGCTCTAAACCAAGGCGCGGCGAAGGGCGAGGCCGTTTTGTGACAATGGCCGCGCGGGATCGGCCGGAGAGATGCCGGAATGAAGCTTGTAACCTACAATATCCAGTACGGCATCGGCCTCGACGGGCAGTACGATGTCGGACGCATCGCTGATGCTGTACGCGGCGCCGATGTGATCGCTCTGCAGGAGGTGACCCGCAACAATCCCAGGAACGGCGGCCGCGACATGGTCGCCGAGATCGGCGAGGCGCTGCCCGACTACTTCGCCGTCTATGGCAGCAATTTCGAGGCCAATATCGGTTCGCACATCGACAATGGCCGCGCCATCACGAAAACCTTCCAGCTCGGCAACATGGTGCTGTCGAAAACGCCTATTCATCTGTCGCGCAACCTGCTTTTGCCGCGCAGCCGCAGCTTTGAGATGATGAACTTCCAGCGTGGCGCGCTGGAAGCGCTGATCGAGACGCCGCTTGGTTTCATCCGCTTCTATTCCATCCATCTCGATCACCGCAGCCCCGTCGAACGCGCCAGCCAGATCCAGTTCCTGCGCCAACGCATGCTGAACTACGCGCTCGAAGGCGGCGCGCTGTCCGGCGTCGCCGAGATCGGCCTGCCGGAATT
>NZ_RZPQ01000870.1:0-2279 GCF_003999135.1 Mesorhizobium sp. M7A.F.Ca.CA.004.06.1.1
CATGTAAAGATGGTCGAAATACTCATCGTGGTCGTCGAAGGCCTGCGTACCCAGCCAGCCGCAGACGTTGCCAATCGGATCAATCGTCCTGCAGATTGCATAGTCGCTGGCATCCGCTTTGAACGCCATATCCCAGAAGCCGTCATGCCTGACGCCATACCAGTCGCTGACCCATGTGGAGCCGAAGCGAGGGGAGTGACCCGGGTACATAGCCGGCGTGAATTCGATTTGACAGTTGCCGCTGTAGTCCCACGGCATGACATGGCTGGCTGTCATCAACAGGTTCGGCCCAACCATGAAGGCGGTGCCTCCTGGAAGCTCCTTGCCTTCGGAGAAGGTGCGGATGTGGCCTATCGCCGACCAGGGAAACGCCACCAGATCCATGCCGATAGCCGTAAGCCCCGACCGCTTGACGGCAATATCGCCGTCCGGTCCAGCAAAGAACGGTCGCAACCGTGGGACCGTTCGCACAGCGAGATGGCGAGGAACATAGGCCTTGAGCAGATCCTCGTTTCGCCTGCCCGTGCGCGTCGGCTTGCCCTCAGGCCGCGCGACGGCCTTCGCAACAGGCAGGTTGAGCCTCGATTCCAATCGCGGCACATAGCCCTTCGGCGCAGAGACCCGCTCAGCCACCTTGCGGGCGTCCGGAAATCGGCCCAGGCTGAGATGATTGATGATGTCGACAGGCATCGGCTCCGTCGGATCACGATCAAGTTTTTCGATGAGAGCGCCAAGGTCGTTGTGCGCAGCCAGCGCCCTGAAGTTTGGTTGTCGCCTATTGCGCCCGGCATTCTCGTTCCCCGCAGTGGAGAGGCGTTGCTCCTTCTTCATGCGATTTGTCCTCGCTTGCCCTTGCCAATGCGCCTCGATAGGGCGAGACGACCGCGATTGGCATCGAAACCGAAGTGATGGCCGCCAAAGTCGAACGAAAGCGACCATTTTGACAGTCGTCATTTGCCGACTGGGTCGCTCCTTTTTGCGGGTGCTATTTCGTGAGGACCATAAGGCCGACGCTACGGCCTGATATCGACGGGCGCCTCGATCTTCACCATCTCGAAGTCCGAGACCAGTATGTCGATGCGCACCGTCCACCGGCCCGGCACCGGGATGACGAGGTTGTCGACGCGCCAGCTGCCGTCACCGGGCTTGCTCGCAGCGCGCTTCAGCGGCTCGATGCCGGAATCGGGTTTTGACAGCACAAGCGTCACCTCCTTGGCGTCGAGCGGGCCGAAATCGCCGCTCATGATGACCATCGAGGCAACGACCGGGCCGGCATGGCCGGGAGTGATGCTGAGATCGGCCATCGCTTGCAGCGCGTGGATATGGACCGACACCGGTTGCGCTGCCGCAATCGCCAGGGCTCGTGGCGGCGGCGTGAAGCGCCAGCCCGCGGCAACGCCGAAAATCGCCAACACGATCAACGTCTCGACGCCGATCGAGCGGACCAGCCTGCGTTGAACTTCCGTCGATCCCGCCTCGGCCGATGCGGTGAGTTTCCAGCGATTGACGGCAGCAAGCGTGAACAGAAAGACCAGCAGCCCCAGCTTGATAAGCAGCAGCCTTCCATAGGCGGTCTCGACCAAAGCCGCGGGTGTCTGCACCTGGATGACGGCAAGCACGATGCCGGCAGCGGCAAGCACGGCCACCACGGGCAGGATCGCCCAAGAAAACCGCCGCAGGAATGGCGTGGCCCCCGCCGATTGCCCCTTCAGCGCCAGCCCGAGTGGGATCAATGCGCCGGCCCACAACGCGATGCCGACGCCGTGCAGGAACACCATCGGCCGCGTCAGCCATTGCGGCTCGGCGGCACTGGCATGGCCGCTGGCGGCAAGGGCGACCCCCACCCCGGCCAGGCCGGCCAGCGCCGATGGTTTGGCGGTGGCGCGGGGACCGGCCAGCGACAGCAGGCCAAGGCCCAGCGCGATCAGCGCGACCAGCACTGTCCAGCCGAAACTGGTGTCGAGCCCGGTCCGCCAGACGACCGATTGTGCCAGATGGGAGAGCGGCGCCCCCAATGCGTCCAGACCTTGCAAGCCGAGCGACAGGCACGACGCGACCAGCCCGCTCAGGATTGCAGCTGCAACGAAGCGCTGCCCGGCACGGCCACTTCCGGCCAACCAGGCAAGCGCGAAGGCGCCGCCAACGCCGAGGAAAAGGCCGACGTAGAGAAAGATTTTGCCCGTCCAGATAGCCGACCGCAACGGCCAGTCGACGGCTTCGGATACGGCGGGCGGCTCGCTGGGCGCGCCGATGGAAAACAGCAGCGATCCGCCGACGGG
>NZ_RZPQ01000871.1:0-2279 GCF_003999135.1 Mesorhizobium sp. M7A.F.Ca.CA.004.06.1.1
GGTAAAGACCGTCAGTGCGTCATCATAGGCGGCCGCGGCCTCTTCAAGCGCGCCGGTGCCCATATCGAAGCGGGCGACGCCGCTCAGCGCGTTGCCGAGGTTGAGCCTGCTGGTCGCCCATGAGACGGGGAAGGTCTCACGGGTTCGCACCTCGAGCGCGGCACGGAACGCGTCGGCCGCTTCGTTTATCTTCGCCTTGTCGTTGAGCTGAATGCCGAGCGACACCAGCGTGTTGCCGAGATTGTTCTCGACCATCGCCCATTCCACCGGCGCCGTTTCGCGTGTGTATTCCTCAAGTGCCAGCCGGTAGGCCGCCTCGGCTTGCGTCAGATGTTCGCCGGCGGCCTCGCGCTCGGAAAGCGCATAGAGCGCCAGGCCGAGATTGTTCTGCGAAGCGGCCCACTCGAGCGGCACTTTTTCGCGTGGGCGTTTCTGGAGCGTCGCGCGCATCGCCACAACCGCCTCGTTCAGGCGCTTCGGGTCGCTCTCGCGCTCGCCGATCTTCAACAGCACATTGGCCAGATTGTTCTGCGCGGCGGCCCAGTTGAGGTCGTCCTTCTCGCGCTCGAACACGACAAGGGAATCGCGAAAGATCCGGGCTGCCTCTTCAAGGCGCGCGGTCTCCGTCTCGCGCTCGCCGATGGTCTGCAGCACCACCGCCATGTTGTTGCGGGTGATGGCCCAGTCGCGATTCTGTTCGCCATTGGGGATGAAGTTCAGGATGGTGCGATAGGCCTCAATGGCGTGCTGCAGCGCATCGAGGTCGCCGGTGGCGTAGCCGTAGGCGTTGAGCGCCTCGGCTTCCTGGTTCTTGTAGTTCCAGCGCAGCTTGTCGTCCCATTTTCCGGCCAGCGAAAACGCCTTGGCATAGTCGCCGGCAGCGGATTTGTAATCGAAGACCAGCCCCGAGGCATCGGCGCGCCTGGCATAGATCGCGGCGTCGGCAAGACGCTTCTGCTTGACGAGATCCTCGGCTTGATCGACCGCATCGTTGGTCTGCTCGACCCGGCCGACCGCATCGTCGAGGAATTTGCGCGCCGTCACGATGGCGCCCTGGCCGATCGCCTTGTCGGCGGAAGCGACAAGCCGTTTGATCTCCGGATCGTCGGTGCGCAGTGCTGCACGCTCGGACATCATCTTCTTCAGGCGCTCGGCCTGGGCGTCGAGCACCTTTTGCAGGTCGGTCGGGTCTTCGGGGATCTTTTCCGTGCCGAGCGCCTTCAGCACGCCATAAAGCGCGTCGAGCGGCACGCCTTCCTGCAGCGAGGCCAGTTCCACCTGCGCCCGTTTCGGGTCGGGCAGGCCGGAAATCGTCAGCAGGAGCTGGCGCCTTTCGCCTGTGATCAGTCCGTCGTCGCCGGTCGGCTCCACTGGTGCGACGCCGAAATAGAGCAGCCGGCGCAGGCTTTCATTGATCCAGGGACGCTGCTTCGCTTTTGTGTCGAGATAGACCTCCTCGGTCACCATGCGCATGACCGAGCCGAATTCGGTGCCCTTCATCGCCGCGAGGTGGCGCAGCAGGGCGGACGCGTAAGGGCTGTTTTCGCCGGCGGCGCCATCAAGTGCAGGATGACCCGGTTCTGCGGCAAAGCCGACCACTGTACCCAGGCTCGCGTCGGCCGCCGGTGCATTGCCGAGCGCCTTGGCGCCGCGCACCGGCTCCAACCCGCCGGCGCCTATGGGCGAGGCGGAAGCGGTCGGTGAGCGCCGTACCATGGCATCCGCGGGGAATGGATTGGTGCGGCAGGCATCGAGCAGCATGATCGTCACCGGCACTGTCTTTTTCAATGCCTCCATGACGGCCGATATCGGCACAAGGCTGGTGCCGGCATCCTTCAGCGACGGGACGTTGGCATCGACCGGAACCAGATAGTTTTCGCCGCCGGCCTCGATGCCATGACCGGAGTAGTAGATGAAGGCGACATCGGCGCCGTCGGCATCTTCGGTGAACCGCTCCAGGTCGCGCTTCAGCTTGGTGGCGTCGCGGTCGGTGACGCTGCGGGCGTCGAAGCCAAGGTCGGTCAGCATCTTGGCCATGTCGCGGGCGTCGTTGGCGGGGTTGGGCAGGGCGGCGATGTGCAGGTAATTCGACTGGCCGATGATCAGCGCCACGCCCTTAAGGCTTTTCGTCTCGGCAACTGCAAGCGCGGTCGCGGCAAGGCAAAGCAGTGCGGCGACGATAGCCGTCAGCCATGCCCGCCGCAAACGACTAAGGTTCGAGAGTCCGACAAAAGCCATTTGTCGTTCGTGTCCGCCCTGATGATCCAACCCTCTATAAC
>NZ_RZPQ01000872.1:0-2267 GCF_003999135.1 Mesorhizobium sp. M7A.F.Ca.CA.004.06.1.1
GTGGTATATTCCGCCGCATGCGAGTTTTGTTCATCGCCTTCGCGGTCCTGTTTTTTATGGCTATCGGCTTTTGGCTGACGGCCAATTTTCTTATCAACAACTCCACTTCGGCGGTGATCATCCAGCCGACACGGGCGCAGCAATAGGAGCGGATATTATTGAAGCCGCGGTGACGACCGCGCCTGATCGTCCCTCGCCACCGCCCCCGTCGTCAGAAGCTTGGCGCCACCCGATAGCAGCTACCCATTCAGGGCCTCAGGTTCGGCGAGGAAGGATGCAGCGATCAGGTCGTCGCCCGCAATCTGGCCGCGACCGTCTTCCATGATGGCTGCAACCTTTTGGAAGGTTTTCATTTCTGCCTCAGTTATGCGTGCCGCCCGCATTTTTGCCTGGAGATCAGCCAGACGCGCCACGAGCGCTTGGGACGTCTCGTCTTCAAGGTTCATCATCTTCATTTGTCCGGTTGAGTAAGCAATTGACCGTTCTGTGCGCGGGCCACTCAAACACAGCTCTGCGCCAAACGTTCCCTATATGGGCTTCGGTCTCAACAACGATGGGACCAAAGTCTCCCCCAGTGACGCAATGGTCCGACATCCGGATCTAGCCGGAACACCTGGATAAAATGATTGTTGTTTCAGTCGTGAAATCGGCACAGCTAGGTCTCTTCCTGTGCTGAAAGGACCCGCGAGCCGCTACAGTGGTTGGCGGGTTCTCTATTTCATGTGCCAGCGCCAGGAGCTTAATTTTGCCGCCCATGAATGATAATCAGCCGCCCAACAGGGTGGTACACCAGCCGCCGCCGGGTTGGCAGAGCGCCGGGGTGCTTCTTGCAGCCGCTGCTCTGGCGTCATCCTTGGCCGCCCTGCTATTGGCATCTTGGATGTCAGGTTGAGGGCTCCCGGAGAGGCCGCAGTCTCCGTTCTGCCCACAACGTTCGGCATCAAAAGTCTGCTCCACCAAAACGAGCAGAGGCTTGTGCTTTGGCCGTTCGTCAAATGACTTGGGGCAAGTCCCGCATGTCTCACAGCGGGCAGAGCCAACCATCAAGAATTATCTAGAATTAGCGGAACCTAATATCGCGCCGACTCTTGTGCCGAGATGAGCGCGCGCGGAATCAACTTTCTCCATCGATGGATGACGAACAACGTTCCGGAGACGACCAAGGCCGACGTGATCGCCGTTGATGAACTCACGCATAAGCTAATAGCCGACGCCAGGTCCTTGGGGATCAAACGGGAAGAAATAGACGAGGAGGTGGACAGCCTCTATCGCACTATCCTCGATGCCATCGTCCACTATGATCCTGGTGTGGCCGAATGAGCGCTCGCGGCTGCATGTTCATCGACGATTGGATCGCGGGCCATCTGCCGGTTACCACAACCGGCGACCCAATCGCGGCCAGCGACCTTGCGGACCAGATGATGGACGCCGCACGAGATGGTGGAATCAAGCCCGACGAGATATATGAAGAGGTCTGGAGCGTATCCGAAGTGATATTCGAGGCGATACGGAAAAGTAGCGTCGCCCGAGCGACCATTAGATAACGACCTATAGCATCATTCTCCAAGCAGCCGAACATAGTGTGCCTCCGGCTGCCCATAGGTGCCATTTGCAGATGCTTTAAGACCATTGCGGTCTCGGATATCCACTTCGCCCCGTCGGGAATAAATGAGACCCCGCCCTTCCAGCACCTGCAACCCAACCGTGACTCCTGGGCGCCTTGCTCCGAGCATAATTGACAGGAACTCATGAGTGATCGCAAGGCGTTCGCCGTGGACCCGATCATCACACATCAAAAGCCATCGCGCCAAACGTTCTTCAAGGTTCGATCGTGCGTTGCTCAGGGCCGTATAGCTGGTCTGGATGTGGAAATAGTGGACATAGCGCAAGAGGAAGAGGCGCAGCGTCGGGCTGTTCGCAAGAGCCTCCTTGAAGGGCTCAGCTCCGATGCGGTAAGCGCTACCGGGCGATTGTACGTAACATTGATGCGCCGCATAGTCAGCGCCCATCACGAGCGCGCCACCGGTCATTCCCTCAAAGCCGACGAGCCCAACCTCTGTTTCTTTTCCTGACGCTGTGGCCACCACGGAAGCAATGCCGTCCTCCGGGAAATAGACCGTCTCGATATTAGAATCGGCCGTCTCCAGATTCATTCTCAGATTTAGAGCACATCGCTCAAGATGCGGTTGCAAAAGCGCTAGGTCATCGGAGTTGAGCCGACGCAGCAATTCGTTTTTATAGGAATCATTCACTAGATTGGTCATAGC
>NZ_RZPQ01000873.1:0-2252 GCF_003999135.1 Mesorhizobium sp. M7A.F.Ca.CA.004.06.1.1
CTCAATGAGGTGCCCCGCGTCGTCTGGGCCGTCCGGTCGCGTCGGGTCGCGGCTCGCTTTGTCTGACGCAATTCCGGTCGGAAAGCCGTTTCGCACTTTCCTGGAATTGCGCGCAGGCGAACCGCCGGCGCTTCCCGACCCGGCCCCACAAATAGGCCAGTCTTTTCAACGGCCTATTAGACGAAAAAGAAATTTTGCGCCGCACCGTGTGCCACATTCCATGCCCATTTCGAGCGAATGGGACATCAATGCGACTCACGCCGCGCTCACCATTTTGTTACGGCCAGCGAACCTCGGGCGGCAGGCTGGAGAGAATGGACGCGACATTGCCGCCGGTCTTCAGTCCGAAGATGGTGCCGCGATCGTGAAGCAGATTGAATTCGACATAGCGGCCGCGGCGGATGAGCTGTTCGTCACGGTCGCCATCGGTCCAGTTCTCGTTGAAGTTGGCGCGCACGAGGTGACCGTAGACGACGAGAAAGGAGCGGCCGACATCCTGGACGAAGTTGAAATCGGCATTCCAGCCGCCTTTGTCCTCGCCCGAATGCAGCCAGTCGAAAAAGATGCCGCCGGTGCCGCGCGGCTCGTTGCGGTGCGACAGATAGAAGTACTCGTCGCACCAGGCCTTGAATTTCGGGTAATCGGCGACCGCGGCATTCTTCTCGCAAGCGAATTGCATGGCGCGATGGAAGGCGAGAGTATCAGGGTCGTCCTGGGTGCGGCGGCGATCGAGCACCGGTGTCAGATCGGCGCCGCCGCCGAACCATTGGCGCGATGTTACCACCATGCGCGTGTTCATGTGCACGGCCGGAACGTTGGGATTCCACGGGTGCGCGATCAGCGAAATGCCGGATGCCCAGAAGCGCGGGTCTTCCTCGGCGCCGGGCATCTGCTTCCTGAATTCGGGCGAGAACTCGCCATGGACGGTCGAAGTGTGGACGCCGACCTTTTCGAAGACGCGGCCGTGCATCATCGACATGGTACCGCCGCCGCCACGGCCCTCGTCGCGTTCCCACGGCGTCTTTTCGAAACGGCCCGGTGACCACGAGGCCAGCGGCCCGCCAAGGTCCTGCTCGATCTGCTCGAAAGTGGCGCAGATGCGTTCGCGCAGCGCCTCGAACCACAGCCGTGCCTTCATCTTCTTCTGTTCGATGTCGGCGGGCAGGCCTGTCGGTATTTCTGGTCGTTCCAAGTGCCGTCTCCGGTTGGGGCGGCGAGTCCCACAAATGACTCGTCTTTTGCCGGCGCGATCCCTAATCTCTTAAGGGCAAGGGTCAAGTCACTTTGGTTTTGCGCATGATCCTTTCCGAAACTCGATTCCGATTTCGGGTCATGCGCCAGGTGCAAGGAGCTGTTTCGTGCGCACCCCGGCAAGACCGCCGCTGGATGGCCTGAAGAGAAGGCTCGACCAAAGCCGTGCCGAGCGCGTGCGTATGCCGCGCGATGGTTTCCTGCGAGAGACCTTCGTGCTGCCGCGCTCCGATGCGCGGCTCAAGGCCAAGGAATGGTTCGAGCGCTTTCCCAAGCAGGCCTACTGGACCGAGATCGAAAGCTGGTTCGAGCGGCCGGGCGACCTGATCGAGTTCACCATCAGGCGGTTGCCAGCGGCTGACTAGGATGTCCTTGAGAGAGGCGGAGCAACCAGCCTTCTTGCCCCTGTCCCCTCGCGCGCCAGCCGGTCGCCCTTGTTGCGCAACGGGCATTTGTCGATGGACATGCAGCCGCAGCCGATGCAGTCGGTCAGCCCGTCGCGCAGTTTCTTCAACTGGGCGATCTTGTGGTCGAGCCCGTCGCGCCAGGCGGTCGACAAAAGGTTCCAGTCGTCGCGCGTCGGCGTGCGGCCTTCGGGCAGTGATTCAAGTGCGGCACCGATTTCGGCCAGCGAGATGCCGACCTCCTGTGCAACCTTGATGATCGCCACGCGCCGCAGCACATCGCGGCCGTAGCGGCGCTGGTTGCCCGACGTGCGATGGCTGCGGATCAGGCCGCGGGCCTCGTAGAAATGCAGCGCCGACACCGCCACCCCGCTGCGCATGGCCACCTGGCCGACCGTCAATTCCGTTATAGGCGCCATGTCTGATTTTCCGCCCCGATTTTTCCGCTTGACCTAAAGTTAAGTTGAGCTTGTAGCGAAGAAACCCTGGATGTGCAAACGAAGGAGAAGGCGATGTGCGCCTGGGTCAAGATGACGGGAGACGGACTGCCATTATCCGAGTTGCCGGACGGCTTCGCCCGCCACCATGGCGACGGAG
>NZ_RZPQ01000874.1:0-2249 GCF_003999135.1 Mesorhizobium sp. M7A.F.Ca.CA.004.06.1.1
GTGCAGGGGAAACCGGCGCGCATCTGGATGAAGATGAACGCACTCGTCGATCCGATTATCATCGACGCGCTCTACGATGCCAGCCGGGCCGGCGTCGAGGTCGACCTGGTCGTGCGCGGCATCTGCTGCCTGAGGCCGCAGGTTCCGGGCCTGTCGGAAAACATCCGCGTAAAATCGATCGTCGGCCGTTTTCTCGAGCACAGCCGCATCTATTGTTTCGGCAACGGTCACGGCCTGCCGTCGGACGAGGCGATCGTCTACATCTCCTCGGCCGATCTGATGCCGCGCAATCTCGACCGCCGCGTCGAAACCATGGTGCCGATCACGAATCCAACTGTGCACGAACAGATCCTTGGCCAGATCATGCTGGGCAACATCATGGACAATCAGCAAAGTTTCGACGTATTGGCTGATGGAACCTCCCGGCGCGTCGTGCTGGAGGAGGGCGAGGAACCGTTCAACGCGCAGGAATATTTCATGACCAATCCGAGCCTGTCGGGACGGGGTGACGCGCTGAAGTCGCATGCGCCCAAGCGCATTGCGCAGTTCAAGCGCCGCAAGAAGAACGCTGCAGCGTCCGGCTGATGCTGTCTGATTCCCAGGGCCGGCTGCAGGACCGCCGACCGCTGTCCATCATCGACATCGGATCGAACTCGATCCGCCTCGTCGTCTATGAGGGGCTGGCGCGCTCGCCGACCATGCTGTTCAACGAAAAGATGCTGGCCGGTCTCGGCCGGGGCATCGTTTCGACCGGCAAGCTCGACCCCGAGGCGGTGACGCGCTCGATGGAAGAGTTCCGTCGCTTTCGCGCGCTTTCCGACCAGGCCGGCGCCGAGCAGATGTATGTGCTGGCCACCGCCGCGGCCCGCGAGGCGGTCAATGGCCCTGATTTCATCCACCGCGCCGAGGAGGTGCTGAAGACCGAGATCCGTGTCATCAGCGGCCGTCAGGAAGCGTATTATTCGGCGCTCGGCGTCATTTCCGGCTTCCATCCGGCCGACGGCATCGCCGGCGATCTGGGCGGCGGCAGCCTCGAACTGGTCGACGTCGCCGGCGAAGCGATCGGCGACGGCATCACACTGCCGCTGGGCGGCTTGCGCCTGCAGGACATGGCGAAGAACTCGCTGACCCAGGCGGCGAAGATCGCGCGTGACGAACTGGCGAAGGCCAAGCTGCTGAAAGGCGGGCAGGGCAGGCCTTTCTACGCCGTCGGCGGCACCTGGCGAAATCTCGCCCGGCTGCACATGGAAATGACCAACTATCCGCTTGGCGTCATGCACCATTACGAGATCTCGGCCGAAAGCGCGGCGAATTTCCTCAAGCAGGTGGCCAAAGCCGAGATCGAGAAGGTCAAGGGCATCGAAGGCGTTTCCAAGAACCGCCGTTCGCTGCTGCCCTATGGCGCCGTCGTGCTGCAGGAGATCATGGCGGCGATGCAGCCGTCGAAGATCATCGTCTCGGCGCTCGGCGTGCGTGAAGGCTTTCTCTATTCGCTGCTCGACGAGGCGGAGCAGAAGGCCGATCCGCTGATTTCGGCCTCGGAGGAGCTTGCACGCCTGCGCTCGCGCTCCGTCACCCATGCGCATGAACTTGTCGACTGGACCGCCAAAACCTTTGCCGCCTTCGGCATCGACGAGACCGAGGACGAGGCGCGCTATCGCCACGCGGCCGCATTGCTGGCCGATATCGGCTGGCGCGCGCATCCCGAATATCGCGGCAAGCAATCGCTCAACATCATCGCGCACGCCTCCTTCTTCGGCGTCGACCATCCCGGCCGTGCCTTCCTGGCCATGGCCAACGCCTATCGTCACGACGGCATCTTCAACGAAGCCATCGCCCCCGAGATCAAGGCGTTGGCGCCGCCGCGTTATCTGGAGCGGGCGCGCGTGCTCGCCGCGATGATGCGCGTCGTCTACCTGCTGACGGCGTCGATGCCGGGCATCATGCCCAGGCTGAAATGGGAACAGCGCGCCAACGGCGTGCTGGCGCTGGTCTTGCCGGCATCGCTGGCCGATCTCTATGGCGAGCGGCCGGCCGGGCGCCTGGCGCAACTGGCAAGGATCACCAACCGCCGTCTGGTGCTGGCTGTCGAGGGTGGGCCCAGCATGTCGGTGAAGTAGGGCGTGTCGGTCAAGTAGGCGTTACGCCGAACCACGCCCGTCGACGCAGGGCCATGGACTCTTGCGAAGAGGACCCCCACCCTAGCCCTCCCCACAAGGGGGAGGGAACGCTGCCGCGTGCCTCTAATT
>NZ_RZPQ01000875.1:0-2244 GCF_003999135.1 Mesorhizobium sp. M7A.F.Ca.CA.004.06.1.1
TAGAGATATCGCGGCTGATCCGGCAACAGCGCCAGCAGAACGCCGGCTTCAATGCGCTCGCGCACCAGCCACCAGGGCAACCAGGCAAGGCCCATGCCGTCGGCAGCCGCGTCAGCGATGGCATCGAGATCGTCGAGCCGCAGACGGCCGGTCGGTATGATCTCCTGCACCGGTTGCCCCTCTCGAGCAAATAGCCAGGGCTGAATGATCTGGCCGAGCCGGCGGTAGACAATTGCCTGATGGTCGGCGAGATCCTCGATCTGTCGCGGTTCGCCATGATTTCTGAGATAGGAAGGTGCGGCGCAGACGACCATGTCCTGGCGCGCGACGCGGCGTGCGATCACCCCCGCCTTGTCGCCCAGAGCACCGGTCCGAATGGCGAGATCGTAGCCATCCTCGGCAAGATCGGCGAAGCGATCGCTGAGAGATAGATCGAGTTCCAGCATCGGATATTGCCGGGCGAGTTTCAGCAGCACGGGCGTCACGCAGTGGCGACCGAAATGCGCCGGCATGGTGACGCGCAGTTTTCCGCGTGGCTCCGAAAACTGGTCGGCGGCGAGCGCATCTGCGGCGTCGGCCTCGGCCAGCACCACCCGACAGCGTTCATAGTAAGCGCGGCCGAAATCGGTCAGGTTCTGCCGGCGTGTGGTCCGGTTGAGCAGGCGAACGCCAAGCCGTTCTTCGAGAGACCGGACATGCTTGCCAACCATCGGTCCCGAGACGTCCAGGGCGACCGCTGCTGCCGCGAACGAGCCGAGATCGACGGCCTTGACGAACACAGCCATGCTTTCGAGCCGATCCATATTCGGAACTCCTGGTTTCTACTGTTCTTCTCGTGCAGCCATTTATCCCTGGGCAGCCTAGCTGCATAGCTCATTCGGTCCAGTTGATTTGGAGTATCCCGAATGACACGTGTGGTTCGCTTTCACCAGCATGGCGGCCCTGAGGTTCTGCGCATCGAGGATGCCGAGCTTCCCCCACCGGGCCCGGGCGAAGTTCAAATCCGCGTCAAGGCGCTCGGCCTCAACCGCGCCGACGCGCTGCTGCGCGCGGGTTCCTATATCGAGACGCCGAAGCTGCCCTCGGGGCTTGGTCTCGAAGCGGCGGGTGTCATCGAGGCTATAGGCGACGGCGTGAAGGAATTCGCGCCGGGCGACGGCGTCAGTGCCATCCCGCCGCAATCGATGATCCGCTGGCCGGCCTATGGCGAGCTTGCCACTTATCCCGCGGAACTTATCGTCAAGCACCCGCCGTCGCTCGACTGGCAAACGGCAGCGGCGGTCTGGATGCAGTACCTCACCGCCTATGGCGCGCTGATCGATATCGCTGGGCTGCACAGCGGAGACCACGTGGTGATCACCGCGGCGTCGAGTAGTGTCGGGCTTGCCGCGGTCCAGATCGCCAACAGTGTGGGCGCGACGACGATTGCGGTGACGCGAACATCGGCGAAGATGCGGGCGCTGCTCGAGGCCGGTGCGGCCGAAGTCGTGGCCTCGACGGAGGAAGATCTGGCGGCGCGGTTGAACCAGATCGCCGGGCCGCGAGGCGTGCGCGTCGTGTTCGATGCGGTCGGCGGCCCGATCTTCGAGCCGCTGACGGCGGCCATGTCGCATAGCGGCATCCTCATCGAATATGGCGGACTGAGCCACGCGCCGACACCGTTTCCGCTATTCGCCGTGCTGGCTAAGACACTGACGCTGCGCGGCTACCTCGTCCACGAGATCACCGGCAACCCGGCGAAACTGGAGGCCGCCAAGGCTTTCATCCTCGCAGGACTCGAGACCGGGACTCTAAAGCCGATCATCGATAGGACCTTCGCGTTCGACCAAATCGTCGAGGCACATCGCCACCTGGAGTCGAACGAGCAGTTCGGCAAGATCGTGGTGACGATCTGAAATCGTGGTGACGATTTGAAATCGTGGTCACGGTCTGAGCGAGATGGCGAACAAATCACTCTTGCGGGCAATATCGCCCCTTGAAGGCGCGGCGCTGCATTCCTAATTGTCCCCTGCGGGCCGGGCCCCTCTGACTGTCGCTTTTGGCGACTGTGATGTCGGACCGCTGTAACGGGCCCGTTTTCATCCTTTTCGGTCGAGCGGGTTCCTTCTTTTTTGGTTTGGAGCGCCGTATGACATCTCCTTCTCTCCTTGGTATGACTTGCCCCTCCTGCCGCGTTGCGCTCGTGATGAGCGAACGCCAGGGTATCGAAATCGACTACTGTCCGCAGTGCCGCGGCGTCTGGCT
>NZ_RZPQ01000876.1:0-2236 GCF_003999135.1 Mesorhizobium sp. M7A.F.Ca.CA.004.06.1.1
GTCCTGCTGATCTTCCAGCTCGCCGGCGGCGTGGTGCGCCTGGCGCTCGCCGAGGGCGAAGCGGAAAGCCGCCAGACCATCGAGGATTACCGGTCTATCATTCACACGCAGCTGCGACTGTTTCTCTAGGGCGTCCGCGGCGATCTCAGCCGCGCCTATTTCGCCCGATGGATGAGGCCTTCGAAGCCGTGAGTCAGATCGGAAGCGCCGGCCGCGAACATCTTGACGAGGTTTTGCGGACGGCCGGGAGTCTTGTTTGCGTCGAGGAGGACGGCCCTGCCCTCATGCATGACGAAATCGAATTTTCCATAGTCAAAGCCGAGTTCACGCCGACGCTCACGCAATTCGTCGGGCACCGGGACGGGCTCGCGCCGGATCGTCTCTGATGCCTTGACCAGGCCGTTCGGGGAGACGTAGCGGGTGCAGCGCTCGCGCTCTCCGCAAAACACCCAGAAACGAACAGCAAAACCGTCGGGTTCTCTCTCCGGAATGAACTTTTCCACGACGAGATCGTCGCAATCAAAGACGCCATCTGGAACGTCGCCGAGAGATCCATGGACCTCATAAGGATGCAAGGCTGGCAAGCGCGGAAACGGCTGCTGTTTCCCGGCACGCTCGGATCGCCGGTTGAGGAGCGTCTCCGGAATACCCCGATTGTTGAGATTGCTTTTGACGATCACCTGACCTTGCCAGCTGTCGGTTCTGTCGACCAATGCGCCGCTGATCCGCCGCTTGGATATGTCGGCGGCGCCGATGTTGAGGCAGAAGGCAAAACTCCGGGCGTAGTCGACATAGTCCGTGGGCGTCACCGTGGCATCGACATGCAATACCGCCATATCGCCGCTGACCGGCTTCGACAGGCCTTGCTGAACCTGAACCGAGTGGCCGCGCCTTTTCAATTCCGCAAGAATGTCGAACAGCATGTATGGGCTGCTCCTGCGCAGCAGGATGTCGCGCCTGCCCAGGAACCTGTCATGCTCGTGCGTTATCACAACGATGCGCGCCACTATCTACCTCTTGGACCGTCTGTAAATTCTTGAAATGTCTTGGCTTGTCCGACGACCTCTATTAAGCCCCGGCGGGTATCCAAATCCAGGCGTCCAGGGGCCAATAAATTGCATGACAAATCATTGGGACGATTACCACCGCCATTGGAAACTTCTGGAAGCGCCGCTCCGGCCAACAGCGGAAACCGTCGCTATATTCGATCGCGAACTTGATCTTGGAAATGCCGATGTCCTCCTCTTGGGGGTGACCCCGGAATTGGCAATTCTGGGCAAGTCGATGTTGGCGGTCGACCAGTCGGCGGCCATGATTTCCGGCGTATGGGCCGGCGACGACGGCTCGCGAAGGGCAATCGCCGGCAACTGGCTTAACCTGCCCGTGGATCACGCAAGCATCGACGCCGTCATCGGCGACGGATGCCTGTCGGCGGTCGATTCCCAGGCGGCGCGCAGTTCGTTGTTTGGCGAGGTCGCCAGGGTACTGAAGCCTGGCAGGCGCGCAGCGATCCGCGTCTTCGCACGACCGGAAACGGCAGATGATCTGCGCGGCATCGAAGCTCTGGTTCTGGCCGGCGGGGTCGAGAATTTCCACGCGCTCAAATGGCGGATCGCGATGGCGTCCACGACGAACGACCCCGATTTCGCCATCAAGGTGGCAACGATCCGCGATACGTTCGGCAGACTGTTCCCAGACCGCGAAGCTCTTGCCGCAAGGACGGGGTGGAGCATGAGCTCGATCAACACGATCGACGTCTATGCCGGCTCGGACATAAGCTACAGTTTCGCGACGCTGGCCACGCTGATCGAAGAGGCCGCCAACTGGTTCGGCGAAGTGCGCGTCGTGCCGAGCGGCAGCTATCCGCTGGCCGAACGGTGCCCGCTTCTGGTACTCGGTTCGGCCAGGCACCGGTAAGTTCATCATCATGCCGCCAAGAGGCGCTCCGAGCGCCTTGACTCCGGCGCGCCGCCAGCCTATTTCAGCGCCACGTTAGCACTCGCCTTTGGTGAGTGCTAACCACATGTCCGGCGCCGCCGGATGGAGGAACTGTTTCTCACCGTTCTCATCGAGGAAGAAAAAATGGCAAAGTCGAAGTTCCGCCCGCTTCATGACCGCGTGGTCGTTCGCCGGGTCGAATCCGAATCCAAGACCGCTGGCGGGATCATCATCCCCGACACGGCAAAGGAAAAGCCGCAGGAAGGCGAGATCATCGCTGTCGGCTCCGGCGCTCGTG
>NZ_RZPQ01000877.1:0-2230 GCF_003999135.1 Mesorhizobium sp. M7A.F.Ca.CA.004.06.1.1
GCGTCATACCAGTGGTGCAGTCATATGATCGTTCATCCCGCCCATCAGCCTCGACCGCGCCAGTCACGAGAACTGCAGGCACGACTGTGCCCCCTTGCCCGCCCCCACGGACGTCCAAACATCATGCAATTTGGCAAAGCACCGGCGCCGAAGCCACCCGACCTCGATGACGCCATTTCGTCGAAGCATGTGTCGTCGGCACTGTGCAGGGCAGAAGCAGGCTGTCGGTCCCGCGCAGCGACAGCAAGCGCGGCCTGAGCATGCGAAGGGGGTCGCTTTGATAGGAGTGCCCGGCTGGGTTCCGTTCAGGACGTTCCCTGAAGACTTGGTGGCGTGGCGGTGGCTTCGACGCTGGTTGTGGGCAGGTTGTCGTAGCCCGGATGCTATAAGCTAATTTCCGCCATTGGAGGCTCAGTTTCACGCTATGCCAGCCCGTGTTGTACAGGTGAAGCCGACTGGTCAGTGGACCGCAAACGAACGGCGCGCCGCTTCTCTTTGGTGATGCTCGCGCCGCGCTTTCTTCGCTGACGGTATGGAGATGAAGCGCGGCATGCCCCTGTAGCAGCCGATTTCACAACCAGACTTGCGCCCGCACTGCCCCTGTTGCTGCGGCATACCAATGCGTGGCGTCAGGAAGACTTCGTCGACCATTAGCCGTCTCGCTGAGATACTACCGAGCCCGAGCTCCCCTATCCTAGACCCTCGTATCGCATATCGGACGGCCCCACATCAGCCCAAGTTGCCATGGGGACCAGCCCCATGCGTTCGCCCGAATGCAGCTTCCTGGCTTGATCGACAGCAACCCAGGGGACGGTGCAGGCCAAGATTGCGGCAGGGCTTGGGCAACCATCAGGTCGCCCAAGGGGTGCCCCACCCTTCTCCTCAGAACTCAGCTGCTTCCAGCTGGCGGCTGAAACTCACAGGCGCAGCCAGCTTGGTCTCTAACCGCATCGATCGCATCATGGTGTCTGCCATGAATCCGTGTGCGTGAAGCGCTCCAGAGCGAAGATGTTGGGCGTCAACCAGGTTCACCAATGAGCTTCACTGCTCGAGTTCTGCACGGTGTCACCGCCTGGCGCCGGAGGTTGATCCGGTGATTAGGAGGAGCACTCGTTGTCGGATTCTCGACGATGTCGGACATGTGACACAACGCTTCCAGAGCGATCGCGTTGTTCCGAAACGATTTTCCCAGTTGGCACGACGGTTGCGGTCCCTATGCGCAAAAGCACTGCGATGCCGCACCGACTGGAAGAACTCATCAATGATCACGCTTTTCGAACATGTGGGCGCCGCTACCAGCACTGAGCGTTCCCGAGCCGACGGAAGCCTCTATCCCTTCTTTCTGAAGGCTGTCCGGACATGAACGCATTTGATGTCCGTCCAACGCTGGATGCTCCCGACGACGATCCCTATGTCTGGCTTGAAGATGTAGAGGGCGAGCGGGCACTTGCCTGGGCCGCCGGCCAATCGGCAAAGACCCTGAAGCACTTCGGTGGAGCGCAATTCGAGCGCGACCGCGCGGCTCTGACAGCCATTTTCGACAATCGCGACAATCTTCCCCTGATCGCGCGCCGTAGTCAGTACCTCTACAATTACTGGCGAGATGACGGTAATCCACGCGGACTGTGGCGCCGGACCACCCTTGCCGCCTACATGAAGGCGGATCCCCAATGGGAGCTACTGCTCGATCTGGATGCTCTCGCGGCTAGCGACGGAGAGGACTGGATCTGGGACGGCGCGTCCATCGAGCCGGAGAGACGGGAAAGAGCCGTTCTGCGCCTGTCGCGCGGCGGCAGCGACGCGGTCGTGCATCGCGAATTCGACCTGATCTCTCTGAGCTTTGTCGCCGACGGCTTCAACCTCCCCGAGGCCAAAGGCTACGTTAATTGGCTGGACCCTGACACGCTTCTGCTTTCCAGTGCGCTTGGTAATGGCATGGCCACCCGCTCCGGCTATGCGCGCACCGTTCGACTGTGGAAGCGTGACGCGGATCCCCTCACCACGCCGGCAATCTTCGAGGCCGGGTTCGAAAGCTTCCAAGTGTCTGGTCATTCGGACCGCACCGGCCGCAGCGAGCGCCTTTGGTTCATCGAGCAGCCGGCCTTCTTCGAGAAGATCAGCTGGATCGGCGATAGGAGCGGGCCGAGGAGGCAGATCGATCTTCCTCGCGACGCGTCGTGGCGGGTCTTCGGCGACTGGCTGGCGGTAAGGCCGCGCAAGCCCTGGACGG
>NZ_RZPQ01000878.1:0-2223 GCF_003999135.1 Mesorhizobium sp. M7A.F.Ca.CA.004.06.1.1
CCTATGCCGAGACCTATCCGCAGATCGAGATATCGCTGGTCTGCGCCTCGTCGCCGGAACTGACGGCTGCCCTTGCGGCCGGGACCATCGACCTTGCGGTGATCGAGGAACGCGTCGGCCCGTCGGCCGGTGAGTGCCTTGCCATCGACCGGCTGGTCTGGGTCGGTGCCAAGGGCGGCATTGCCCGCGCCAAGCGGCCGCTGCCGGTCTCGATCGTCGCCGATACCTGCGCCTTCCGTCCGGCGGTGCTGGCGGCGCTCGGTGAGCATGGGCTGGAGTGGCGCACCGTGTTCGAAAACGGCAACATCGACGCGACGACGGCGACGGTGCGGTCGGACCTTGCCGTCACCACCTGGCTGGCCTCCACCGTGCCGGCCGATCTGGACATACTGCCATCGGAGTCCGGCCTGCCGCCGCTGCCGAATTTTGCCATCAACCTGCATCTGCCGAGGCACGGTGTCGGGCCGGCGGCGCAGGAATTCGCGCGGCATATCCGCGACGGGCTGGCGCGGCGGCCGGTGGCTGCTTGAGCCAGGCAGAACTTGGGTTCCTCTCCCCCGTCGATCGGGGGAGAGGTGTCGAGTTGTCCGAACCGGATAGATAGGTAACAGAATGGACCGATAGCATGGGTGACAGTTTTCTTGCTGGTCGGGTATGTCTGTCTTGCGGCGGCGGCGCGATTGACGAGCGGCTTCCCCCACTCCGTCGCTGCTTCGCAGCGCCACCTCTCCCCCCTCCGGAGGGAGAGGAAGGGAGCCAACCTTTCTAAAGCTCGCGCCTTTCCTCTACCCCGTCGATCGGGGGAGAGGTGGCTCGGCGAAGCCGAGACGGAGTGGGGGTCGATCTTTCATCGTGGGGCGAGGAACCCAGGTCCTGCTACTTCCAGTTCTTGCGCCGTTCGAGCTCGGCCTCGGATGGCTCCCCTGTGACAAACGAGCCGACCTTGATCTCGCCTGATCGTTCGTAGGTCGCCATGATGACGCCGGTGCTGGTTGCCTGCGACTTGATGAGCTTGAAGGCGGCCGGCATCGCGCTGTCGCCGAACAGCCGCTTGCCCTTGCCCAGCAACAGCGGGAAGATCATCAGCCGAATTTCGTCGATCAGCCCGTTGGCGAGCAAGGTCTGGATCAGATCGCCAGATCCCTGGATGAGCAGGTCAGGGCCATCCTCCTGCTTGAGGCGGCGCAACGTCGCGACGATATCGGGTCCGAGCGCTTGCGTGTTCTGCCAGGTGAGGGTGTCAGGCCGATGCGTCGCCACATATTTGGTCGCGGGGTTGAAGGCATCCGCGATCGGATCCTTCTGATACGGCCAGTAGGCGGCGAAGATGTCGTAGGTTCTGCGGCCGAGCAGCAGGGCGAAAGGCTTGGAGAACAGTTCATCCATCGCCGCGCCCCCCGCCTCGTCAAAGTAATGGAAGGTCCAGCCGCCGAACTTGAAGCCGCCGACCGGATCCTCTTGCGGGCCGCCGGGCGCCTGCATGACGCCGTCGAGGCTGACGAATGTCGCCGAGATGATCTTTCTCATTCCAGTGCTCCCGTTCTTCGGTCCACGCCGTCGTGGCCGGACTTCAGCCCAAGGACGGGCGACGAGCCACCAGTCCGACATATAAATTTTGGCGAACCACCATCATTTGCGAGGCCCGGGGTGGAGATCTTCCGACGAGAACCAGACATCGCCCGATATGGCGGTGGCGGTGTCGTCCGGCGCCCTGTCCTGCACCAGCCAGATCGAGCGGCTGCGCGCGGCCTGCTCGCGCGTCGGGATCCTCGACGCTGAGTCTGCGAGCGAGGCGCCGACGCAGGGAATGAACCACGATCGCATGAACGGATCGCAGGCGAAGCCTTTTTCGGTGCGGATCACCATCACCGCCAGCGGGACGCGCTCGGCCGGGCGCCAGGGGAAGATCATGCGGCCGCCGGGCCGCAGCGCCTTCAGCCACCCTGCTGGTGGCGCTGCGACGCCAGCATTGACGTAGATGATGTCGGATGGCGGCAGGGGCGTCGTCACCGCATCGCCATGGACGACCGTTGCATTGCCATATGCTTCGAGATTTTTGCGCGCCAGATCGGCCAGCTTTTCGTCGAGTTCGAAGCCGGTGACGGTGCCGCCTGGTAAAACCAGCTTGGCCAGCACGGCGGTGTAGTAGCCGGTGCCGGCGCCGATATGAGTGACGGCCTCGCCAGGTTTAGGCGCAAGCTTTCCGATCCACATGGCATGCAG
>NZ_RZPQ01000879.1:0-2215 GCF_003999135.1 Mesorhizobium sp. M7A.F.Ca.CA.004.06.1.1
ATGCGTGCCCAAGCAGTGCCGGGCGAAGATCCCGAGACGTTGCCGCATCCCTCCGAGATCGCCAAACGCATCGTGCCGCTGGCCAGCCCGGACCTGAAAGAGACCGGATTGATCTTTCAGGCCAAGCACAATCGGTTCGTCGCCTATCGCCAGCCGGAATAAAACTAGAGCCTTTTTTGCCGCATGTCGGTTTCCCAAAAACCACTGCATACTTTTAGGCGACATGCGTAGGGATTAAACAGGCCTCCGGCAACGTTTCTTCTGATGTAACCCGTCGAAGACCAACCGGAGGACCGACATGCGTAAACTGCTTCTCGCCACCGCCGCCACCCTGATCGCAGCCGCGGGCGCCGCTTACTCGCAAGATGCCAAGATGAGCTTCTTCGTCACCAGTGTCGGTTCCGGCAAGGGTGCCGACCTCGGCGGCCTCAAGGGCGCCGACGCGCATTGCGCGTCGTTGGCGGAAGCCGCCGGCGTCACCGGCAAGAGTTGGGCCGCCTATCTGTCGACCAGCGACACCGACGCCCGCGACCGCATCGGCAAGGGGCCATGGGTGAACGCCAAGGGCGTCAAGATCGCCGACGATGTCGCCTCGTTGCACAGCGATGCCAACGGCATCACCAAACAGACAGCGCTCAACGAGAAAGGCGAAGCGGTCAACGGCCGCGGCGACACGCCCAACCGCCACGACGTGCTGACCGGCTCCAAGCCCGACGGCACCAAGATCGCCGACCAGACCTGCGGCAACTGGACGATGAGCGGGGCGGAAGGCGCCGCGATGATGGGCCATCATGACCGCGCCGGTCTCGACGATTCGGCAGCGGCCAAATCCTGGAATTCCTCGCACGCCTCGCGCGGCGGCTGCAGCCAGGAGGCGCTCAAGGGCACCGGGGGCGATGGCTTGTTCTATTGTTTTGCCACCAACTGAGCCGATTGCGCTTCGAAATCGGGCTGGAAACCCCCGTCACATCACGCGGCTGTGATGTGACGGCGGGAAGCTGTGCGGCGGTCAGGCTTTCGTCATTTCCATGGAGTTGGTAGGGTCACAGCGACTCCCACAACAGCGCCCAACTGGCAGAACAAGGAAATCCCCATGGCTACGACCGCAGCAGCGTTGGTCTGGTATCTGGTAATCGCCGGCCCGCAAGGCGGCATGGTCGTGCTGCCCAGCACCTTCGACAAACGCGAACAGTGCACCGCCGCCATCACCGAATATCAGAAGCAGCCGACACCGGCCGGCTGGTCGGTGCAATGCGTGCCGAGCGCCTCGCCCTTCACTGACGAGGGCGACGCCGAAGAACCGTCGGCGCAGTAAGCATCAGCGGCGTGCGCTCACCGTCAGCTCCGGCTTCTGGCTGATGGTCTGGAACACCACGCAATAACGCTCGGTCAGCTTCAGCAGCGAGTCTACCCGCTCCTGCGGCTCAGCGGTGTCGAGGTTGAAATTGAGCCGGATGGCGCGAAAGCCGACCGGTGCATCCTTGGCGACACCGAGCGTGCCGCGAAAATCGAGATCGCCTTCGGCCTCCACCGTGGCGGCGCCGAGCTTGAACTCGAGCGCCGTCGCCACCGCCTTGAGCGTCACCCCGGCGCAGGCGACCAAGGCCTCCAGCAGCATGTCGCCCGAGCAGAGTTCAAGCCCTGAGCCGCCTGTTGCCGGATGCAAGCCGGCGATGGCGAGCGCCCTGCCCGTCTCCACCTTGCAGGCAACCGACTGGTCATCGATCGAGCCCTTGGCGCGAAGCGTGATCAGAGCCTGCGAAGCATCGTCACGGTAGGCCTGCTTCAGCGGCGCCTGCATGGCCTTCAGTTCGGTCGCATCCATCCGCTTTTCCCCTTTCGTCGACTGCTTGCGTCACCGGCATACGCCGTCCGGTCGAGATTTGCGCCGATCACCGTGGCAAGGCAATGCCGTTCCGCAACAGGAGACAGCGGTCAACACCGATATCCCAAATGGGACATTGACGGACAAGGTCCCAAAAACGTCTGATCCGGGCAAGTCATCACTCCATTTCCCGGCGGTCCCAAGATGCCCCGTACCCTCTCGACAAGGCCGAAACAGGATGGGTTTCGCGCGCCCGGCGAATTCGAACCAAAGTCAGGCTGCTGGCTGATCTGGCCGGAGCGGCCGGACACCTGGCGCCTCGGCGCCAAGCCCGCGCAAAAGCTGTTCGTGGATGTCGCCGCGGCGATCGCGCAAAGCGAGCCAGTGACG